>JABRWC010000073.1:0-36369 GCA_039961675.1 Phycisphaerae bacterium | reverse complement strand
GCCTCCGGCCGAAGTGCTGAGTGGGGGACCGGCCTCCGGCCGAAGTGCTGAGTGGGGGACCGGCCTCCGGCCGGTCTTAGAAGCCGTCCGGCGAATGCTCTCGCTTTCATTCAACCAACAGATCATCCCGCGGCCTAGAGCGCAGGCCGCCGAATCGCCGATCGCTCGGAACAGCACGGGACAGCCCAGCCAGCCCCGGAAGGGGCGCTAGCGCGTAGCCCACGGCGGGAGCCATGCGCTACGGTCTTTCGTCGTTCCGCGGCTGGATTGGCGCTCCCCCTCCAGGAGCGGGCGCCGCAGGCCCGGCGCCGCCCACCGCGAAATGCTCCCACGCGGGTAGCGCGCGCGGCGCGTGCGCCAAGAACTTCGAAACTCCCGAAGCCGTCGAACCGCGCAACCGTCCCGCGCTCCCGGCCGCGCGCACTTCGCGCCGCGCGCCGGCGTGATTACCATCTCTGAGTACGCCGGAGTGGCGGAACTGGCAGACGCGCGGGATTCAAAATCCCGTTCCCCCAAAGGGAGTGTGGGTTCGAGTCCCACCTTCGGCATTGCTGAGCCAAGACTCGCCTCCAGCCCGAGACACCCGTGCCGCATCGCGCGTCCGAAACCGTGCCTGCGAGCGCAGCGGCCGCCCCCAATCGCAGCGCTTCGACGCCGTATCTCAGAATCCTGCTTGGTGTCCTGGTCATCGCCGCCGGGCTGCGGATCGGTCTCGCCGCCGCCATGCCGTGCATCTCGCGCGACGGTGCGCAGTTCTGCTGGCAGGCGCGCGACCTGGGCCGATACGGCGCTGCGCTGCTCGCGCCACAACATCACGCGGATCTGCCTGTGTACGAGCAACATCCGCTTTTCGCGCTCGTGCTGCTCGGAGCGTTCCGCACCCTGCGGCTGCTGGGGTGGACCGACGCGCCGACCACCTGGGTCCGCGCTGGGCAGATCGTGGACGTCTACGCCGGTTTGGCGGTGGTCGCCGTGTGTGGCGCACTCGGGTTCTTCCTGGCGCGGCTGCTCGGAGTCGGGATCGGCGCCGACGCAGGCGGCGCGCCAGCGCAGGGACCGGCGGGCCGCGTACACCCCGGCGACGTTGCCGTGTGGTCCGGGCTGCTGGCCGCCGTCCTGCCGCTGAACAACTGGCTCAGCGCCGACGTGATGTCCGACCAGCTCCACGCAGCGCTGTTTCTCAGCGGGTTGCTGGCGTTCACGCTCGCCGCCTCCGCTCGGATATCGCTCCTCGGCGGCGTGTTCGCCGGCCTGGCATTCCTGACGCGACCCGAGGGCGTAACGGCGCTCCTGGCGGGACTGGCCGTGATCGTCTCGCGGCGCGGACAATTCTCGCCGGTCCGTTGGCTGAGCCTGATCGGTTGCGCGCTTGCCGGGTTCCTCGTCTGCGCGGCGCCGTACTGGGCGCTGTCTGGCGGTCTCTCACCCAAGCTCGACAAAGAGCCGTACCTTGCGCTGGCAGGACTGCGGTCGGGCGCGGAACGGTTCATGGTCCGGCAATACGAGCGAAGGAGCGCAGTACACTCCGCGCCCGACGCCGGCGGCGCTGCGCGATTCGGATACGCGCAAGACGCGGCCGGTTACGAGCCCTCGTCGACAGCGCCGGAATTACGCCTCCCGGCCGGAAGCCGGGCCGCGCTCGTTCGCAGACACACCACATGGTACGAAGCGCTGCCGATCGTCTTGTACGAGCTTTTCCGCGCGGGACGCGTCGTGATCCCCTTCGTCGCGCTGCCGGTGCTGATTGCGCTTCGCCGCGCGCTGTTTCGGCCGGCGCTGATCGGCCCGACGAGCTGCCTGCTGATCCACGCGGCGCTGACGGGCACGCTCGTGGTGCGGCACGGATATCTTGACCCGCGGCACTTGCTGTGCGCCGTGCTTGTGCTCATTCCCTTGGCCGGACTGGGCATGGCGTTCGCGACGGAATACCTCCGGTTACACGGGCGGCTCGCCGTTCGCGCCGCGCTGATCCTGGCGACCCTGCTGCCGCTGCTGGCGTATTCGCTGCGCGTCCCGAACGCCGGCGACGCCTTCGTGGCCGAGGCCGCGGCCCGGCTGCGAGCCGCCGATCCGCTCGTCGCCGGCAAGCTGCTGCTGGGCGGAGCAAGCGAACGGCGGATCGCGTTCTACAACGAGATGCGTTTCCAGCCGTGGCCGGAAGACGAGCGCGAGCCGGTGTCTCGCTGGCAGGCGTTTCGCGACCACCTGGTTCGGTGTGCAGCGCAGTATTTCGCGATCCAGGTCGGCCCCGGCCGGGAGCTGGAAGGCAACGGCGAGCTTCTGGCGCGGCTCGCGGCGGACCAGGAGCTTGGGCCAAACGTCCGGCTGGTAGCCCAGGTCAGCACAGATCGCGGTGTCGAGCAACGTGTCTACGAAATCCGCCGAAAACCGTGAGGTGCGTCGCGGAGGAGTCTGGATTCCCGGCTTCGCGGAAACGACGCCTCTGCGCCGGTCGCCTGCGGCGTGCCTTGGTTCAGGGCTGCGGGTATACTCCCTGCACAAACGGGACCCACGGCGGAGTCGCCGCATGAGCGAAGAAACGTCGACACTCAGGCTCTCCGAGAGCGACGGCGTGACGATCGTGTCGTTCAAGGACGCGTCGATTCTGGACGCGCTCAGCATTCAGCGCATCGGCCAGCAGTTGTACCAGGTCGTCGATGCTCCCAACCGCAGCAAGGTCGTGCTGGATTTCTCCGCGGTGCGCTTCCTGTCGTCGCAGGCGCTGGGCGTGTTGCTGACGCTGCGCCGAAAGGCGGACAAGGCTGGCGTCAAGATCGCGCTGTGCGCGATCCGCCCGGAGCTGTTCCGCGTGTTCACGATCACGAACCTGAACCAGTTTTTCGCGTTTTTCGACACCACGCAGGACGCCGTCGCGGGACTCAACAAGTAGCGGCGTCGGCCGGTATGCTTCAGGCCGAATGAGCGTTGAATTTCAAACGGTGCGCTGCCACGAAACGGCGGAGGTGCTTATCGTCGAGATTGTGGCCGCGCAGCTCAGCGCGCTGCGCGCCGTGGAGCGGCTCGAGAAAGAGCTGGACAGGCTGCACCAGACGCGCTCGGAGACTCGCTGGGTGCTGGATTTCGCCGGCGTCACGTTCGTCGTGACGCAGGCGATCAACGCGCTGATGGTGACGCACAAGCGGCTGCGGTCCAAGCACGGCGACCTGGTGATCGTCGGGTTGAGCGACCCCATCCGCCGCGTGTTCCGCCTCATGAAGCTGGATCAGGTTTTCCGGGTCGCCGGCAGCCGCGAGGAAGCCCTGGAAGCGTTGTCGGCCCAATCGAAGTGATGGCCGCGCCGCAGGCAAGCGGCGTCGCTCAATATGCGCCATGCGCAGCACGTCTTGGGGGAATGCGGCGACGGACGCATCCGGCCGGCCGAAGGATCACTTCTGGCGGTAGACGATTCGTCCGCGCTTCAGGTCGTAGGGGGAGAGTTCCACGGTCACACGGTCGCCGGGGAGGATGCGGATGAAGTTCTTCCGCATCTTTCCCGAGACATGGGCCAGGACCTCATGCTTGGTCTCGCCGATTGCGGCGGAAACCAAAAACATGGCGTTCGGAAGGGCCTTTACGACGACCGCTTCCATCTGAATCGCGTCTTCTTTGGCCAACGTCAACTCGCTTTCCTTTCACCATGATGCGGACGCCCGTGGGCTGCCGTCCGCCGTACCGCTTCCGGCGCCGCGTGCCGCGGCGCTCCGCTCCCGTGGCAAGCAATCGACGTGCGTCCGCACGCGGCGAGAACCTGGAGCAAGCGGGCCATGCTACGTGCGACGCGTCACGCGGTCAACCACGCCGCCGCGTCCCGCGCGCGATCCCGTGTTCGAGAGCGTCCCCATGACCCGATCGTCCGGTTCGGCAAGCTCACTGCTGAAGCGAGGGCTAACGGGGCGCAAACTCAACCGGGTCCCGAATGACCAAGCTCCGCCGAGGATTCGGACGATATGCAGCGTCAGGTTGGCTTACCGCAGCCGATTCCGACCCGGCTTGCGTCTGTGCCAAACCGCGGCCGCGACCCGCGAATATCGGACGTTCTCTACGGCTCGCGGCTGAATCGCGACGAACTGCAACTTCCGGACCGCCCGGTGTCTATGAGATGTCGTAAGATGTGGCGTCCGGCGCCCGGGCGTCAAATTGAGCAGGAATCCGTTGGAGCGAACGCAATGAACCGTTTTTGCTGGATCAGTGGCCTGACCGTCCTCTGCGCTTCCATCGCGTGGGCACAGGAAAATCCGCCGCCGGACGACGATGCCGGCGCTGCATCGGACAAACCGGTGACACAGGCGCGCGGCGTCTCGTCGCGCACGGACTATTCGGCGCTGGCCGACCGCCTGACCCAAGAGCTTTCGTTGACCGACGAGCAGCGGCGGCAGCTCGAGCAGTTCATCGCCGAAGAGCGCGCGGGACAACGGAAGGTCAACGCGCACGGGGCGGACGCCCACCGCATGCAGGAGATGCGCAAGGCTCTCAAAGAGGGCGACACGAAGAAGGCTGAGGAACTGCGAAAGCAAATGGGCGAGCGCCGCGGCGCCGGGGCGCTGGACCGCATCCTCGACAAGCTTGATCCTACGCTGAACGACGAGCAGCGTGCCAAGCTCGCCGACATCCGCCCGTCGCTCGCCGGCGCGGCCGGCATGTCCGGCGGCACCACGACCGAGCGCCTCGGACGCCTCAAGACCCAACTCGAGCTCGACGAGAAGCAGTCGGCTGAGTTCGATCGGCTGTACGAGCAGTTTCAGAAGAACTACGCCGGCCTGGAAGAGCAGCAGCAGGCCGAGATGATGGGACTCATCGACCAGGTTCGCGAAGCCGCCAAGGCTGGCGACAACGAGCGCGTGGCCCAGCTTCGCGAGCAGATCGAATCCTCGCGCGGGCAGACCGACGAGGCTGTGCACGGCTTCCTCGACGAGGTTGAGAAGATTCTCCGCGACGAACAGATGTTCAACTTCGAGCGCTACACGCGCCAGTTCGCTTCGAAGGACAACTTCGGCCCGGCAGGAGACGTGCGCCGACTGCTCGCCGCCGCCCGTCGCCTGGACCTCGACCGCGAGCAGCGCGACAAGCTCCGCGACCTGGAGCGGGAAACCAGCAGGGCGGCGCGGCAAGCGCGGCGTGACTCCGCCGCAGCGGCGCAGGTCTACGAATCGGCGCGGGAGAAGCTGGCCGAGATCATCGGTGCCGACAAGGTCTCCGAGCTGGAGCAGAAGCTCAGCGAGCACGGCGCGCTCAGCCGCCGTGGCGCGCGAAAGCCGCAGCCGCCCGAAAGCGAGAATCCGCCGGCCGAAGCACAGCCGGAGAATCCGTAGACCACGCATCGAGCGCAAACAACGAAAACGCCCAGCGGCCGCGCGGAGCAAACCGCGCCGCGCGGGTAGGCGCGAGAGCTTGACCGGCCGGGTCCTGATGCTAACATGCTCCGAACATTGGCATCGGAGCCGGCCGCATGCTGCGGCGCGTCCACAACCCGCCCAACCCGTACGTCGCCGCACACCGCGAATGGCTCGAGGAGCCGCCGCCGGTTGTGGAACTTGAAGTATACGAGGAACATGCGGCCTCGATCCTCGCCGAGAACGACAGCCCGGACATTCCGTTTCGCTGGAGCCTGAACCCGTACCGCGGATGTCAGCACGCCTGCGCGTATTGCTACGCCCGCCCGACGCACGAATACCTGGGATTCGGGGCCGGGTCCGATTTCGACAGCCGCATCTGCGTGAAGCTCAACGCGCCGGAGCTGCTGAGTCGCGCGCTGAAGAAGCAGTCCTGGCGCGGAGAGGAGATCGCGTTCTCCGGCGTGACGGACTGCTACCAGCCGCTGGAAGCCGTCTATCGGCTGACGCAGGCGTGCCTGCGCGTCTGCCTCGAGCTGCGGAACCCCGTTTCGATCGTCACGAAGTCGTACCTGGTCCTTCGCGACCTCGAGCTGCTCCGCGAGCTGGACCGCGCCGCGGGCGTCTCGGTTTACGTGAGCATCGCCTTCGCCGACGACAAGCTGGCGCGCGCCATCGAGCACGGCGCGCCGCCACCGCACCGGCGATTCGAGGCGCTTCGCCGGCTGCGCGCGGCAGGTGTCACGGTCGGCGTGCTCGTGGCGCCGATCATCCCGGGGCTGAACGACGCGGAAATACCGGGCGTCTTGCGGCGGGCGGCGGAGGCGGGCGTCACGTCGGCGGCGTACATGCCGCTGCGGCTTCCGGGAAACGTCGCGGAGGTGTTCTTGGACCGGCTGCGCGAGACGTTGCCGAGCCGGGCGGCGCGCGTGGAGGCCCGGATACGCGAGATGCGCGGCGGCGCGCTGAACGATCCGCGCTTCGGTTGCCGGATGCGGGGGACGGGCGAGTACTGGGCCAGCGTCGAGCGACTGTTCCGCGTCGAAGCGCGCCGCTGCGGCTTGCGTTGCCATGACGATCGGCGTGAATGCGACACATCGTCGCGAGCCGGCGCCAAGTCCGCGCCGAGCGTTGCGGAACGGACCACGCCGCGCGGTTCGCGTCAACTTCCCCTGTTCGGAGCGTGAACGCACGCCGCACTGCTCAGGCTGAACTGCGTGCCCTTGGCTCTGAACCCGCAACTCGGAAAGCGGCACTTCTTGGCTCGGCGCCCCGGTCGCGCCGCGCCGGCGATCAGTCGAAGAAGCGCGTGATGTCCTGAATCGTGACGAACAGGCCGACGAGCACGATCGCCGCCAGCCCGACCAGAGTGCTGATCATCTGCGTCTTGAAGCTCAGCGGCTTGCCCTTGATCTTCTCGATGATCAGGAACAGCATCAGCCCTCCGTCCATGACCGGGATGGGCAGGAAGTTGATCACGGCCAGGTTCACGGAAAGGAACGCGAGGAAGAACAGCAGCTCCGACCAGCCGAGCTTGGCCTGTTCGATCGCCATTCCGATGATGCCCACCGGCCCCGCAACGTGCTCCACGCCAACGTTCTGCTTGGCCATCTGCGTCATCATTGCGTAAATCTGCCGCACGTTCTGCACGACGGTGTGCACGCCCATGCCCAGGGCGCGGATCGGGTTGCCGCCGGCGTCCACGGTCTCGCTCAGAATCTCGAAGCCGAACGGGTCGTACGCATAGTTGATCCGCATCTGCCACGGGTCCCAGTTGTCCTCGCGCACCGTGAACATCGCTTCGAGCGGCGCGGCGTGCAGCGATTGGCTGTATCGCACCGCCAGCGTCCGGCCGACGTTCGCGCGGAGCAACTCGCGGACCGCGAAGGCGCTCGGCAGCGTCAGCTCGCGCTCCTTGCCGCCCGCCGCGGGGACTTTGATCGAGCGCTGCCCGTCGATGGCCCAGATGACGGCGGCCGGCGGCAAGCCGAGCTCGTTCACGATGCTGCTCGGCACGCGCAGCGTCGCCCCGGTCTCGTCAGCGCCGCTGCGGTATCGAATCTCCACCTCCCGACCCGCCGCCCGCTGGAGAGCTTCGCACACGTCGAACCAGTCTGCGACCGGATGGCCGTCGACCGCAGTCAGCAGCGCGCCGCGCGGAATGTTGAGCCGGGCCGCGGGTGTGTCGGGCACGACGTCGGCGACTACCGGCAGGTCCTCTTCGCCGCGCGAGGCGAAATCCACCCCGATGCGCGGCCGCGACTCGCCGAAGAGCCGCAGGGGCTTTTCCGGCGTCGTCGTCAGGCTCCGCAACCGGCCGGCGCGCAGTACCGAGATCGTGATCGGCCGGATCGGCTCGACGCCGATGCTGTCGATGATCTCCTTGTACGTGGGGTTCGAAATCGTGTCCCACTGCACCACCACGTCGCCGCGCTGCAATCCGGCGCGCTCGGCGGGCGAGCCTTCGGTGACGAGGTTCACCGCGCGACGGCGGAGCAGCCCGAGCAGGTGCGAGTTGTCCACGGTTCCGGCGAGGCCACCGGCGCGCTCTTCCGGGAGATCGGCCGGGGCGAACACGAGCGTGGCGCGCTGACGCGTCTCGATCACCGCCGGCTTGCCGCCGGGGTGCTTTGGATCGGGCCGCTCGACGGTCACCGGGAGAATGCGGCCTCCGCTGTCCTGGAAAATGGTCATGATCTGGAGCGCGTCGGTCACCGGCCTGCCGTCTACGTGCGTGATCACGTCGTCCTTAAGGACGTTGGGCGAGTCGCCGACCGGGTCGCCGTCGCGCGAGCGGCGCGTGGTCAGAAACGGGTTGAAATCGACGCTGGAGATGTTGAGCACCGGGTCGCGTTCCGGCTGGACGACCACCTCCTCCGGCAGAGTCTGTCCGCCCCGCTCGAGCTTGAAACGCAGCGGGCCGTCGCTGAGCACGGCCATCTGGCGGATATCCATGAACGACAGCACCGGGTCGCCGTTGATCGCGAGCACCCGATCGCCCGGCAGGACCTTGCCCTGGGCGCTGCTGTCCGGCGGCACAAGCCCGATCACCGGAGCGGGCATGCGCTTGCCGAGCAGGAACACCGCCATGAGCAGCGCGGCCGCGAACAGGATGTTGAACAGCACGCCCGCGCACACGACGATCATTCGCTGCCCGACCGGCCGGTTGGTGAACGAGCGCGGGTCGTCGCTCAGCCGCACATTGCCGGTCTTGTCGTCGATGATGATGTCGTCCTGTCCGAGCATCTTGACGTAGCCGCCCAGGGGCAGGGCTTTGACGCAGTAGTCGGTCTCGCCCAGACCGCGCTGCGCCAATTCGTCGCGCGAATAGTCCGGCCGGTTGCCGAACGTGAAGCCCTCGCCGCGGCGCCAGCCGCAGACGCGCGTGCCGAAGCCGACCGCGAAGCGGTCCACCCGCACGCCGACCCACTTGGCCGCGAGGAAGTGCCCCAGCTCGTGGACGAAGATGATGATCGAGAAGCCGATCAGCACCAGCACGAACATCCAGGTGTTGTAGAGCCAAGCCGGGAGTTCCGCCGCCGCCAGCAGGCCGCTCGCGCTCATGAGTGCACTCTGCATCCGCTTACCTCGCGCCTTGCCCAGGCGTCCGCCGCGAGCAATTCTTCCAGACCGGGTTTCGGATCGGTGCGGCGCCGCCCATAGACCTGTTCCACCAGGTCCGCGATGCTCCCGAACGGAATCTCGCCCGCCCGGAAGCGCTCCACCGCAGCCTCGTTGGCCGCGTTGAAGACCGATCCGCTCGTGCCGCCGTGCCGCGCCGCGTCGAATCCCAGTCGCAGCAGGGGGAAGCGCTCGAGGTCCGGGGGTTCGAAGCTCAGCCGCCGCACGTCCCGCCAGCTAAGCCGGGGGGCGATTCCCGCCGCCCGTCGCGGGTACGTGAGAGCATACTGGATCGGCGTCTTCATGTCCGGGGCGCCGAGCTGCGCGACAACGCTGCCGTCGCGGAACTCGACCATCGAGTGCACGATCGCCTCGGGATGCACGAGCACCTCAATCTCGTCGGGGGTCACGCCGAACAAGTGCACGGCCTCGATGACTTCCAGCGCCTTGTTCATCATCGTGGCGCTGTCGATCGTGACCTTCGGCCCCATCCGCCACGTCGGATGCCGCAGCGCGTCCTCAAGCGTCGCCGACGCGATGCGCTCCGTGCTCCAGGTGCGGAACGGCCCGCCCGAGGCCGTCAGGTAGATCTTCGCCACTTCCTCGCGCCGGCCCGCCTGCATCGCCTGAAACACCGCCGAGTGCTCGCTGTCCACCGGGAGCAGCCGGCTGCCGGTGCGCGCCGCGAGCGGGACGATCACCGACCCGGCCACCACCAGCGATTCCTTGTTCGCCAGAGCGACGTCGACGCCGCGCTCCACGGCCGCAAGCGTCGACGCCAAGCCGCCCGCGCCCACGATCGCGGCCAACACCAGGTCCGTTTCAACCTCGCGAACCATCTCGACCAGCCCGGCGGCGCCGGCGTGGACGCGCGTCGCATCGCCGCACGCGCAGCGCAGCTCGCCTGCGGCGCGCTCGTCCGCGATCGCCACGTGCGCCACATTGAAACGCCGCGACTGCTCCGCCAACTTGCGCCAGTCGCGGCCGGCGGCCAGCGCCGCGACCTGGAAGTCCGATCCGAGCGCGGCGATGACGTCCAGCGCGGCGCAGCCGATCGAGCCAGTCGATCCCAGGATGGTGATGCGTCTATGCACGCGGCAGGATTCTAGACGATTGCCGTGGTTTGTGCGTCTTCGGCGGCCGTGCCCGGGGGCCGTGGCACGCAAGGGGCCGCGACGCCGTTTCGTTCCTCAAGCTTGTGCGGGGTCGGGTTGCATGGGCGCGGCAAGGGCGACCGCGGCCTCGGCGGCCGGCGCCGCCGCTGGGATGGGGGGCGATTCCGGCGGCTCGATGTAGAACTCCGGTACGATTTCCTTCAATCGCGCCCGAATCTCCTCGCGCGTCAGGCGATCCGCGTCGGCCAGCAGACGCTCACTGACTTCGGCGACGAACTCGAAGTCGACCGAGCGGCGGGTCCAGATGCCGATCTTGGGGTGCGAGGTGTGCGAGATTCCCTCGCCCTCGATGGACAGCTCCTCGAACAGCTTCTCGCCGGGGCGCACGCCGCTGAAGACGATCTCGATGTCCTCCCCGGGGCGGAACCCTGAAAGCGTGATCAGGTCGCGCGCCAGGTCGAGGATGCGGACCGGCTCGCCCATGTCGAGCACGAAAATCTCACCGCCCTGGCCCATGGAGCCGGCCTGGAGCACGAGCTGCGCCGCCTCGGGAATGGTCATGAAATAGCGCACCATGTCCGGGTGCGTCACGGTCACGGGGCCGCCGGCGGCGATCTGCTGCTTGAAGATCGGCACCACGCTGCCGCTACTGCCCAGGACGTTTCCGAAGCGGACGGTCACGAATTGCGTCTCGACGCGCTCGTTCAGCCCCTGGATGTACATCTCCGCCACGCGCTTGGTGCAGCCCATGACGCTGGTCGGGTTCACGGCCTTGTCCGTCGAGATCATGACGAACTTGTCGCAGCCGAACCGGCTGGCGATATCCGCGACGGTCCGCGTGCCGCGGATGTTGTTCTTGATCGCCTCGCCCGGGTTGTGCTCCATCATCGGCACGTGCTTGTGGGCGGCGGCGTGAAAGACGGCGCTGGGGCGCTGGGCTTCGAAGATGCGCTCCATGCGGCGCGCGTCACAGATGTCGGCGATGTACGGCGCCACGTCAATCGCCCGGAACGCGCTCCGCAGCTCGCGGTCGATCTCGAACAGGTTCTGCTCCGCCTGCTCGACCAGCACCAGCCGCCGCGGGTTGAAGCGCGCGATCTGCCGGCACATCTCTGACCCGATCGAGCCGCCGGCGCCCGTGACCATCACCACGCGGCCGTCGAGGTAACGGGCGATCTTGTCCGATTCGAGCTGCACGGGCGCCCGGCCGAGCAGGTCGTTGATGTCCACGTCGCGGATCTGCTGCACTGTGGCGCGGCCGGAGATGATGTCGGAGACGGCCGGCAGCGTCTTGAACCGCAGGTTCGTGCCCTGGCACAGGTCCACCACGCGCCGCACCTGCTGCCGCGTCGCGGAGGGCATGGCGATCAGAATCTCGTCGATCGCGTACTCGTCGCAAACGCGCTTGACCTCCGAGATCGGCCCCAGCACGGCCACGCCGTGGATCATCGCGCCCCACTTGCTGCGGTCGTCGTCGAGGAACCCGGCCACGCGGTATTCAAGCACCGGTTGGCGCAAAATTTCGCGGACGACGTTCTCCCCGGCGTTTCCGGCGCCGAGGATCAGCAGCTTCGGCGCCGTGTCCTCTCGAACGGGCTGGATTTCCTCGTGGTACAGGCGGACCGCGATGCGCGCCCCGCTGACCAGCGCAATGCTCCCGGCGAAATCGAGCAGCAGCACCGAGTCGGGAAAGTCGCGCCCCTCGAAGGGGTCGAACTCGAAGCTCGTCGCGCCGAGCCAGTGCACGATGGCCTCGAGGTTCGCCATCCCGTAGTAGAGCGCGAACACCCAGACGAAGCTGACCCAGGCCGCCTTGGTCACCTGGATTACGTCGCGCATGCTCACGTAGCGCCACGACGCACGGTGCAGCCCCATGACGAAGAACACGACGACCTTGATCGCCACCACGAACGGAAGCAGCGGCAGGAAGAACAGCCCGAACCAGGCGTCGAAGTTGCGGAAGTTGTAGGCCAGCCCGAACGCCAGCAGCCAGCTCGCGGCGAAGAGCACCAGATGCGCGATCACTGAGATCGCCAGCCGGTGGCTGCGGGCCGCGGCGAAAAAAGTCCGCGGCACGAGTTTGGAGTCGCCTTCGCTCATTCCCACGTCGATTTCACGCCGCCGCAAGCGTTTCGCCGGCGCGCCGATCCCCGCAGGTCCGGCGCGGCCCGAGCCGCTGCTCGCGATGCGAACTCGCAATCTAGTTCAGACCGGCGTTGATGGCAAAGGCGATCTGAAGCGCGCGCTGCACCTCCGGGCTCGCGGATTTCTGGCGGGCCAGGGCCTCAATGGTCAATCGGACGCGCGGCAGGTCTCCGAGTACCCAGGCGCAGTACGCTTGCAGGGCTTGCGCTTCGACAAGATCGGGATTCTCGTCGCCCACACGGATGAATTGCCGGGCCTGCTCCTCCAGCACCTGGACGTCCCCGAAGTACTCGCGGACGTCCTTGCGCTGCGCGAAAAATCCCGGGTTCTTGGCGACCAGCTTCTGAAGGTACATCGTCGCCGACCAGATTCGCCCGCGAAAAAGCTCCGCGTGAACCAGCAGCAATTCCGGCTCATAGTCGGCCGGCCGCACCTCGCGCACCGCCTCCAGCGCCGAAATGGCCCGCGACATCTCTTCCTCACGGGCTGGCGCTTCCGGGAGCGTCGCGGTCTTGAAGGCGTGCTTGGCGCGAGCCAACAGCAACTCGGTCGCTCGGTCGTTTGCGTCTTCCAGACGCTCAGTCAGCGTCTTGCCCGAAGTCGTCGTCTCCTCCGCACTTGACGTGGATGAGCTGGGCTCCAGGCCGAACATCACGTGGAACGGGCTGTCCGTAGTAGGTTGCGTCGGATCCGCGAAGCGCGGCGGATTAATCCGCGCCGGATCCACGCCCAGCAGCGGCATCGACAGCCCCTCGGCCAAATCCAGCCCCGAAATCACGCGCAGGTCAGCCGTGCTGTAGACACCCGCTGGGTTGATCAGCGGCTGCCGCCGATTCCAGGGAAACGACCGGCCAAGCGGGCCGGATGGCAGCACCGCGTCGGGAAGCGGCGGGGGGCCTTCATTGGCGCCCGCCCCCAGACCGAACGTGCCGAGGAGAGCGCCTCCGCCGGTGCTCCCGTACGGCCGGCGTTGGTCGAGCTGCCGCACCGCCTCGCGTGTGCCAAGTCCACCGACGAGCCCCACGCGCTGCGAAGGGCCGTCCGATGGTCGGCTGAAGTTGATGCCGGTGTACTGCGCGAGGGATGTCGGGGTCGCCACGATCCCGGCACCTGATAGACCGATAATAATATATATTGCACGTTTCAATCGCGGCTCCCCAGAGCTTGCCCCGCCGATGCTATTTCGTATCGAAAGCCGATTTCCATGAGAAACGCCCGGACGGTATTTTCTCGGTCGCGAGCCGGTCGATCACGCACTGGGTTGACTATTATCGGGCTTTATACTCGTGCCTCGCTCCCCGGGGTTCTACGTAATCCGCCGATTGAAGTTCGCATCCGCGGCGTAAACGCGCACGAAAAAATGTGCGTCGCACGCAAGCGGTGTGGTCCACCGAATGACTTTGCTGGCCTACTTGGACAAGAGCGGCGGCAAACCGTGGAGTTCGCGGATACGCTGCGCCTCACGCCAGGCTTTCGGGTGCTCCCCGAGGAAACGTACCACGCTGGAGGGGGTCAGGCCGAGGCGCGCCGCCGCCTCGCGGAGCGCGCCGCGGTTCGTCGCCAGCGAATCCAAAACGAGCGCGATCGCGTGGTGAAGACGCGGGTTCCGATCGCTGACGCGGAGGCGCCCGTCGCGCGCTTCAAGTTCCGGCGGCCACTCGACCTGTTGGGGCAGGGGAATCCGGGCGACAAGGGCGATCAGTTCGCGCAGCCGCCACAGCGCGACGGCCTTGTTCTCGTGCTGCGAGCGGCGCTCCTCGCCGGTGACCGCGAGCCCGCTCGGTTTGTGCACGAGGCGGACCGCGCTACAGACTTTGTTGCGATGCTGGCCGCCGGGTCCGCCCGTGCGGTGAAAGTGAATCTCGCATTCGCGAAGCAGCCGTGCGTCGTCGAAATCAAGGCGGGCGCGGAGCTCGCTCGCGGCGCAACGGCAGGGACGTTCGTCGTCGGAGGCGTTGTTCACGCTTCTCCTTTACGGTGGCGGCGGCACGGTCGTAAGATGCTAGATCATGAAGGACTTGCGTCCAAGGCACGCGCTTGATCGTCAACCGGCCGCAGTTTGGCGGCGACCCGGATTCACGCTGGTCGAGCTGCTCGTCGTCATCGCGATCATCTCGATGCTCATTTCGATGCTGACGCCGTCGCTGTCCCGCGCCCGGCAGCAGGCCAAGGCGACCGTGTGCCTGGCGACGATGAACGAACTGATGAAAGCCCTGATCGCGTACACATCAGACTACAGCTTTAAGCTGCCGCCGGCGCGCTTCAACGCCCGTGAGGCGCCGGACGGGCAGCCGGTGGCGCAGCACGGCTGGGCCGAGGCGCTGTATCGAGACCTGTACCACGACGACGATTTCTCGTTCACGCAGGACTTTCCGGTTCAGCGAAACCGGGAGGATCGCTTCAAGTTATGGGTGTGCAAGGAGGCCGACCCACAGGCCGACAGCACCGGGCACTACCGCGTCTACGAACTGTCCTGGTCGACGGGCTCCATCGACGCCGTCAAACATCGCTGGCCGCTGATCGTTGACGCGAATCCGCAGGTGGCGGTGGCCGAGTCGTTCGATCTCGAAGACGACTACTACCGCAGCGACATCCCACTCGAGCACATCGCCGGGCTTGAGGGCGAGGCGTTCATCGACGAGCGGCACTACGGCGCGGCCAACTATGCGTACAACGACGGGCACGTGGAGCGCAGCGCCACGCTGAAGGAGCGCCTGGCGCTGGACTGGGACCTCGACGGCGAGCCGCAGGACCGATGAGCATCGAACCGACGTATCTCGACAACAACGCGACGACGCGCGTCGATCCGCGAGTGCTCGATTCGATGCTGCCATACCTGCGCGAGCGCTACGGCAATCCTTCGAGCAGCCACCAGTTCGGCGCCCAGGTCGCGGCCGAGATCGAGCACGCCCGCGCGCAGGTCGCGGGGCTGATGGGCGCCCGCGCGCGGGAGATCATCTTCACCAGCGGCGGAACCGAATCGAACAACGCGGCACTGCGCGGGGTGCTGGCCGCGCGGCCCAACAAGCGCCACGTCGTGATGTCCGCGGTCGAGCACCATTCCGTCCTTGAAGTGGGAGAGGCGCTCGAACGCGAGGGGATCGCGGTCACGCATGTGCCCGTGGATGGCGAAGGTCGGCTCGATCTGGACGCCCTGCGCGATGCGCTCCGCGACGACACGGCGCTGGTGTCCGTAATGCTCGCCAACAACGAGACGGGCGTGCTCAGCCCCGTGCAGGAGGTGTGCAGGCTGGCCGGAGCGCGCGGCGTGCCCGTGCACACGGACGCCGTCAACGCAATCGGGAAGGTCGACGTGAACGTGGAAGCGCTGGGCGTCTCGCTGCTGAGCCTCAGCGCACACAAGATCTACGGGCCGAAGGGCGTCGGCGCACTGTATGTCCGGCGCGGCGTCGCGTTTCGCGCGACCCAGCTTGGCGGCCCGCAGGAGCAGCACCGCCGAGGCGGCACGCTCAATGCGCCCGGGATCATCGGGATCGGGGCGGCGTGCGAGCTGCTGGCTGGGGCGGAGCGCGGCAGCACCGCGCGCATCCGGGCGCTGCGCGACCGGCTGGAGCGCGAGGTGTTGCGGCGATTCGATAACGCAAGGGCGGTCGGCGCCGCCGCCGAGCGTACGCCGAACACGTCCTGCATCTGCTTCGCGGGCGTCAGCGCCGAGCCCGTTCTGCTCTTGCTGAGCGAGGCGGGAGTCTGTGTTTCGAGCGGGGCGGCGTGCAGCAGCGGATCGCTGGAGCCGTCGCACGTGCTGCGGGCGATGGGGATACCCGCCGAGGTCGCGCAGGGGCAGGTGCGGTTCTCGCTGGGGCGCTTCAACACAGATCGCGACGTGGACCGCCTCCTGGAAGTGCTGCCCGGCGTGCTCGACAAGGTGGCGGCGGCGGGGCTGCGCTGATCGGGTCGCGACGCCGTATTGTGCGAGTGATGCTTCATCCGTCGCGAGCTGCGGCGTCCGTACGACGGTTGGCGCGGGGTCTCCGACGGGGTGCGTGAGCCAGCCGTGCCGCCGCGGGCCGGACTCCCGCGGTGAACCAAGATCCTCCACACCGCACTATACTCCTCACCGTGCACGAGCCGCGCTTCTATTGCCCGCACATCGAACCCGGCGTCGCACGCCTCGACGCCGCCGAGTCGCGCCACGCACTGCTCAGCCTGCGCCTCAAGCCCGGAGTCGCGGTTGTCCTCTTCGATGGCTGCGGCCGCGTCGGCTACGGTCGTCTGGCGGATCCGGGCGTAGAGGCGCGTGAACCCGACGCAAACCGCAAACATCGCCGGACGCCGCCCGGCGCGGCCGTGTACGTCGAGCGCGTTCTGTTGGTGCCCCCGCCGGCGCGGACGCTCACGCTCGTCTGTCCCGGCTGCAAGGGCGATCGGCTGGACTGGCTGGTCGAGAAATGCACCGAGCTGGGCGTTACGACGCTGCGCATCGCGCAGTTCGCGCGCAGCGTGGTACAGCCGGGCGAGACGCGGATCGACAAGCTCCGCCGCTCCACGGTCGAGGCCGGCAAGCAGTCCCGTCGAGCCTGGCTGCCGGAGATCACGGCGGCCATGCCGCTTGCCGAGGCCGTCGCCTCGGCGCCGCAGGGGGGGCTGATCGTAGCCGACCCGGACGAGCAGGCGCCGTCGCTGGCGAGTTGGCTTCACGGCCACGCGCTCAACGCGCAGCACCTGGCCGCTGTTGTCGGTCCGGAAGGCGGAATCACCGCGGACGAGATGAGCCTGCTGCGGGCGCGCGGGGCACAGATCGTGCGGCTGGCGGACCAGATTCTGCGCGTTGAGACGGCGGCCGTGGCGATCGCGGCCAACTGGGCGGCCCGCGGCGGCGTGTAACGCCGCGGCGCGAATCCGCGACCGCCCGTTCCGCGGGGCGCCTCAGCGCATCGCGACCTGGCCGGCGAAGCCGGTCAGAAACAGGAACTGGTTCTGGTTGATCGTGGGGATGTAGAGCGTCTTGGCGCGCTCGATGAGGTCGAAAAACTCGTCGCGCGCCTTCTGCTGCGCGTCAACCAGGTCGCGCACCACGTCGCTCGGCGGACGGCCCTCGGGCAGCGCCGTCACGACCGGCCCGCGTCCGATGACCACGAAGTCCGTGGTCTCGTCCAGCTCGGCCTGCACTTGTCCGCCCCACTCGCGGATCATGGCGCCGACGCGGTCGATGCCGTCAAAGTCCGCCTGCCCGTCGTAATTAAGGTCGAACTCACCGCGGACCACGAACCTCGGCAAGCGCCCGCGCTCGTAGATGATGTTCACGACGATGTCGCCCTCGATAATCGGCAGGCCGGCGACGGTGCGCGTCACGCGGCATTCACACGTCGAGCCCATTACCGCCGACACTTCCAGCGACGCCTTGCCGCGGAAGTCCACCCCGCGGTCGCCGTAGGGCGAGAAGACCTCGAACGTCATGCCGGGTTTGATGCGGTCCCCCTCTCCGAGGTTTACGTAGACCACGTCGCTGCCGGGGATCGCCCGCACGATGCGTCCGTCGGACTTGGTCAGGATGTCCGTGACATCGAAGCCGGCGGGCTTGAGTTCCTCGATCTTGCCTTGAAGGTCGCCCACCAGGCGCCGCAGGCGCTCCGTCTCGATCTCGGTCTGGCGGTCCTGCTGCTGCTTTTCGACGCGGAAGCGGCTGAATTCCTCGCTGGTGGCGTCGGCCGTCGCCTGCTGGTCCGCGAGCTGCTTGTCCTTCGCGGCGATCGCCTCGTCGCGCTCCGTGGTCAGGCGCTCGACTTCCTTCTGAAGCTCGGCGACCTGCGCCGTAAACTCGTCGCGCGCCGCTTTCACGCCGTCGGAAAGGTCGGCGTTCTGTTTGCGCAGCTGTTCCAGGTCGGCCGTGGCTTTGTCCAACCCGCTCTTCAACTCCGCGAAGCCGCGGTTCAGTTTCTGAAGCGCGGTCAGCAGCGTGTCTCCCGGGTGGACGGCGCCGGCGGTGGTCTTGGCCGCTTCCTCGAGCAACCGGTTGGTCTCGCTCTCAATCACCGGGCGCACCGCGTCGGCCTTGCCGGTGACAAGCTGCGCAATGGACTCGAAGTCCTCGCGCATGACGGCGAACACGCTCGTCTGCCGGGCGCGTGCTTCGTCCGCTGGGTAGGCGGGGGGCGTTCCGTACTCCTTCAGCCGGTTGTTGGCCCGCGAAGCCTCGTCAACCAGCCGCTGATTGCTGGTGAACTGCCAGATGAACGCGCCCAGCGAAGCGACGCTGATCACGGCGAACGCGATCAGCCCGTACAGCATCCCGTCGCCACCGCGCGCCGCCACGGGTCGACCAGCCATGCATGCGCTCCTTGCAGTTCGATCCGCCGCGCTGTCGGATTGCGCGGGCGCCCCTCGTCCGCCGCGCCCGGAGTCGCGGACCGGCAGCGGCTCGGGCGGGCGAGTATGTCGCAATCATCCGCGGTTGTCAAAACGTGGCGCGACGGGGGCGAAAGCTGCGTGAATCAGCGCCGCCCGGCGTGCGCGGCGAGGAACTCCCAGATCAGCCCGGTCGCGTCCACCCGGTCCGTCGCCGGGCCGGTAAGTCGTTCCGCCAGCACGCGCTCGCCGCCCGGCCAGACGTGCCCCATGCCACCCATGACGTGGAAATCCACCTCTGACCCGCCGAGCCCCGGCCCGTAGCGCAGCAGCCGAACGCCGTCCTCGTCGCGGACCGTTCGCACCGCGCCGCGGCAGCCCAGCCATTTTGCCCAGGCGTTCACCGTGTCCGCCACCGGCGGCATGTCGACATTCTTGCCCCAGGCCGTGAACACGTTGCCGCCGCCGAACGGGACCATCGGGTCCGCCAATCCTGCCAGGTAGATCAGCGAGACGGGGTGAGCTGGCGGTCGCGGCGAAATCCACAAATGCCCGGCCACCGCGCCGACCGCCGCGATCTGGTCGCCCAACTCCACCCCAAGGCGCAGCGCCATGGACGCGCCGTTAGAGAAGCCGACCGCGTACACGCGGGCGGGGTCAATTCGAAATTCCCCTTGGATTTCGGCCAGCATGGCGCGAAGGAATCCCACGTCGTCGATCTGCGAGTGTGCGTGACTGATCGGCGCACCGGCGTTCCAGAATTGCGGGTTCCGCAGAAACGTTGCTGGGCGTGTCGGCGCCCGCCGCAGCGCTTCCGGCGCGACGACGAGAAAGCCCTCGCGGTCGGCTTTGTCGCGCCAGCGGCAGGCGTCGAGCGCCAGCTCCGCCGTTCCGCCGCCGCCGTGGAAAAGCAGCACCAGCGCGGCCGGGCGATCTGGAGTCACCGAATCGGGAATGTGGACGAGGTACGCGCGCTGCGCGCCGTCGTGTCGCAGTGTTCGGCGCTGCGGAGACCGGCCGGCGATGTCGCTCAAGTCCGCACCTCGTGAACCACGGGCAGTATACTCGCGCGCCGTGCGGATGCTGGAGTCGCGCATGCCGTGGGTGCTGCTGGCGTTGTGCCTGCCGCTGCTGGCTTTTGCGCCGCGCACCGCGCAGTTTGGCGACGGCATCCCGAGTTGGGACGACCGGTCTTCCGAGCAGCCTTCGTCTCTGCCGCGTTTCGAGAATCTCGAAAACGGTTTGCGCTTTGTCGTTGTCGAGGACCACACGCTCCCGCTGGTCAGCGTGCAGCTCTGGTGCCGCGTCGGTTCCGCAGACGACCCGCCGGAGACGCCCGGCGTAACGCACGTCATTCGCACGATCCTCGAACAACGCGACCAGGCGAACGTACGCCTCCGGGCGGCGGGGCTGGAACCCGTCAGTCGCACGCTGCGCGACGCGTGTACTTTCGAAACCGTGTTGCCGCCGAGCCACCTCGAGTTCGTGCTCAGCGTCGAGGCGGCGCGGTTGCGGCCGCTGAGCATCGACGCCGAGACGCTTCGCGCAGCGTTGCGCGACTGCCGCGCCCACGCCGATTACTCGAGCGCAGTGGAGGACGGAACGCTCGACGCGCTGTTTGCCGGGCACCCGTACCGTTTCCAGCCATGGTTCGTCGCCGCCGCAGTCGAGGCCCTGCCGCGCGAGACGTTGGAACCGTTTGCCCGGCGCTGGTTTTCGGCCGGCAATGCCACGTTGTTCGTAATCGGCGACGCCACGCCGGACGAGGTTCGCCGACTGGTCCGCGAGAGGTTCGCTGATCTGCCCGCATCCGAGCGCCCGCGCCGGCCGGACCGCGACCTCCCGCAGCGGGATCGCATCAGGCGCGAAGCAGTTGGACAACCTCCAGGTACGGTGTTCGCCTGGCTCACGCCGCCGCTCGGGGCGGTCGAGAACGCGGCGATCGACGTGTTGTTGCAGCAGCTCTTGAACCCGCTCGACGGACCATTGCGGGCGCACTGGGAGCGACTGGGCGCGGAGTTCAGCGTAACCCGCGGCGAGTGGCGCGAGTGCGGCTGTGTTCTGCTGTTCGCGCCGCCGCTCTCCGCGGCGCGCGACGCCGCTGAGTATCCTCGCCGCGCGTTCGAGGCGGCGACGGCGGCAGTCCAACGCGAACTCGAAAACGCCGCGACGTTCGTACCCAGCGAGACCGTTCACAACCGCAACCGCGCCCTGGCGCGCGCCGCAGCCGCCCGGCCTAATTACACGTTTGATCGGCGTGCGGCGCGGCTCGCGGAGCTGGAAGTAGTCGGCGGCGACATCCTGCTGGCCGAGCATGAGCCCTCCGCGCACGAGCGCGTGAGCGTGCTGGACGTGCAGAACGCCGCGCGATCGCTGCTCGAACGGCGCAGCGCGGCGGTGCATGTTTGCCGGTCGAGCGGGCCGGGGCCGAACGGGCGGCCCGTCGCGCCACAGCCGCCAAATGCGTCTCCAGAAGCCTCGCCGCTGCCGCCGGGCGAGCGCGTCGCGCGACCGTGGAATTTCACGCTGCCGGAGATCGTGGAGACGGCCGGCGCGGTTCCGCCGCCGGGCGCGCGGTGGCAGCCGCCGCGGCTTGAGCGGGTCCGCGTCGGCGACGGGCCGAATCTGGCGATCTTGGCCGTTCCCGGTTTGGCGTCGGCGACGGTGGCAACCGTCACCCGCGGCCGTCCGGCGCTCAGCGCGCCGCAGCGGGGCGCACCTGCGTCCGTCCTGCCCGGTTTTGACGAAACGCAGACGGCGGAATATTTGGCGCTCCGCGGCGTTGAGGTGTTCCTCGCGGATGACGACGACCGCGGCGGGCGCGAGGTCATTGCAAACGGCCCCGCCGATGCGCTGGATGCAATGCTCGAAATCCACGCCCGGCTGATTTTTTCCACCAGCGCCCTCGACGAGCGCTCGCCGGAGGGGCTGGACGTGCTCGTGGTGAGTGCGGCGGAGACGGCGACGGTGGCGCGCCTGTTCAAGGAGTCCTGGCGGGCGAGCGCATTCATGGCATCGCCGGGCGTTGCGGCGGCTGCGGGCGCAGGGGGGCCGGGAGCGGACTCTGCGCGGACGACGACAGCGGAAGCGGGCAGTGCAGGATCGGCGTCGGACAATCCAGGTTCCGCGCCGGAAGGACGCGTGGCCGTTCGATGGACTCCTTCCAGCGGCGGCGCGTCGGCGCGACTGACCCTTGGCCTCGAGGTTGCCACCCGCCGCGAAGCGTATGCGGCGCTTGCGATGCGAGCACTCGCGATTGCACTGGGCGATCCACGCTGCGGAACGGGAATGCTGCCGGACGGCAGCCTGTTCATCCAGTTCGGACCGTCCACACCCGAGGGGTTGCCGGGGCGCATCGACGCGCTACGGGGCGCGTTGCTCTCCGTTCGCGATGGGGCGCTTCCGTCCGCGCACGTGGAGGCAGCACTGCGCGTGGCGCGAACGCGCCGATTCGTGGAGCTGAACGGCTCGACCGCGATCGCCGATGCGCTCGTTCGCGGCGAATCAAATCCGTGGGATATACACGACGAGCTTACGCCACAGACCTGGACCGACTGGGCGCGCCAGGCGCTCTCCGGAGCGACGCTGCGGCTCGACGTCGTCGGCGGCGGCGACGAAGGGCGGGCGGCCTCGGAGCGATTGCGGTCCGAGTTGAATGGCACGAGCGCCCCGTGATCCTGCCCCGGCTGGCATCTCGCGACGCAACCGGTCGTCCGCGGCGATCCTGAGCACGACAAGTTCGAGCGGCGTCGAAGAGCGCGTCGCGTCGGACCTCCGGGTCCGATGGCGCGCGGCACCAGCCCTGCGAATGCGACGCCCTACCGCTCGTACGGCGGCAGCGGCCATGCGGCAGCGCGAGTCGTCCGGGCGTTATGATGTGCTCCTGCGGGTCCGGGGGTTCGGAGTCCGACATGGCCGTATCCAAGTCAGCGCTACGGTTCGCTGGAGTCAGCAGCGCGGCGGTCGAGAAAGCCACCGGCAAGGGCTGGGAGGCGTGGTTCCGCATCCTGGACCGCGCCGGCGCGACGGACATGTCGCACAAGCAGATCGCCGCGTATCTCAACAGCACGCAAGACGTCGGCGACTGGTGGTCGCAAATGGTCACGGTCGGCTACGAGCAGGCCCGCGGCCGGCGCGAAAAGCACCAGAGACCCGACGGATACGCGGTCAGCGGCAGCAAGATCATCGCGTGTCCGGTCAGCGAGGCGTTCCGATCGTGGCAGGATTCACGCCGGCGGGCGCGGTGGCTGCCGCATGAGAGAATTACGATTCGCACGGCCACGCCAGACAAATCCATGCGGATCACCTGGTCCGACGGCGTCTCCAGCCTGAGCGCGAATTTCTATTCCAAGGGCGACCGCAAGTGCCAGGTCGCCGTCCAGCACGGGAAGCTGCCGGACCGCAGGGCAGCCGAGCGGATGAAAGCGTTCTGGGCAGAGCGACTCGACGCGCTCCGGGCGCAGCTCGAGGATTGACCCGTCGATGCCAGCGCGGGCCAACACCGTATCACGGGCGCTTCGTCGGGGCGCTGCACCGTGATTGGCGCTGACGGACCGATCCAACGTCAGCGAGAATCGGGCGCGTCGTGGGCGTAGCCCGCCTGTTCAAGAGCAAGTCGGAAGATTACATGCGCAGCGCTTGTCTCACGAATGACCCCGCTCCCTAACGGTCGCGGTTCGGACGGGTTGCGACGCGCTCGCGCGCCCAGAACTCCGCGACCAGCAGCGCCCAAAGCAGGCTCGACAGGTTCATCCACGGCCGCCGCTGGGCGCGGAGCACCCACCGGACGCCGGAGCGCGTCAACAGGCCGTGCTCCACGAGCGCGCCGTCAAGCAGCATCGGCGCGCAGCGCGCCAGCAGGTCGCCCTTGAACCAGCGGCGGATCGGCACGCGGAAGCCGCGTTTCTTTCGATACAGCAGCTCATGCGGCACGTAGCGCTCGGCGACTTTCTTGAGCAGGTATTTGCCCACGCCGCCGCGGATCTTGAGCGGCGTGTCGAGCGCCGCGCTCAGCTCCGCGACGCGACGATCCAGCAGCGGCACGCGGCATTCGAGCGAGCAGGCCATGCTCGTGCGGTCGAGCTTTCGCAGGATGTCGCCGGGCAGATACGTCCTGGCGTCCACGTACTGAATCGTCTCGATCGGCGCCCAACTGCGGGCGCGGGCAGCCAGTAGGAGCGCGGCGCGCTCGTCCGCATCGTCGCCGAACGGCGCCGACTCGCCGAGCAGCCGGCGCGTGAGCCACTCGCTGCACATCGTCTCGGCGTCTTCGTAGCGCTCCAGCGGCGGCAGGCAGGCCGCGCGCGTACGGCGCAAGAGCTTGGCCTCCGGAGAAAACGCGAGCGACGCGGCTCCGAATATCGTCCTGTTCCATGCGCGGCGTGCCGCGCCGTCGCGGGCGCTCCAGTCCAGCACGTCCTGGTAGCGCTGATAACCCGCGAACGTCTCATCGCCGCCGTCGCCGGTGAGCGCGACCTTGACGTGTCGGGCGGCGACCTCGCAGACCGCCAGGCAGGCCAGCGCGGAGGAGTCGGCGAACGGCTGGTCAAAACAGCGCACCAGCCGTGGCAACGCCTTCAGCGGATCGACCTCGACGTACTCCTCGCGGTGTTCCGTGCCGCACGCCTGCGCCAACCGCCGGGCGTACGGAAGCTGGTCAAAGCCCGGCTCACGGAACCCGACCGTGAAGGTCTTGAGCGGACGGGGTGAGGCCTTCGACGCCAGGGCGACCACCAGCGACGAATCGACGCCGCCACTGAGCAGCGCGCCGATCTCAACGTCGGCCTCCAGGTGGCTCTCGACCGCCGCGCGCAGCCGCCGGTCGAGCTGCTCGATCGCCTCGGCTTCGTCGCGAAGCTTTTCAACGCCGTAATCCAGGTCCCAGTAGCGGTCGATCGAGACACGAAGTTCGTCGCCGCTCTCGGCCAGGCGTGCGGTGAGCGCGCATCCCGGCGGAAGCTCAAACGTTTTCTCGTAGATCGTTCGCGGCGCCGGAATGTACTTCCAGCGCAAGTACGCGGCCCACGCGTCGCGGCATACCGCCGGCGGCGACGGAAGCAGCGCCAGGATCGCCTTCAGCTCCGACGCGAAGATCAGCGTTTGACCGTCGAAGTGGTAGTACAGCGGCTTGATCCCCAGCCGGTCGCGAACCAGCGCCAGCCGTCGCCGCGCCGGGTCCAGAATGGCGATCGCGAACATGCCGTCCAATCGACGGGCGAAATCGTCAGGCTGGTCCTGGTACGCGTGCAGAGCGCATTCGCCGTCCGTATGAGTCCTGAAGCGGTGCCCGGCGCGCTCCAGCTCCGTGCGAAGCGAGCGGAAGTTGTAAATCTCGCCGTTGTAGATCAGCTCGGCCGCGGCGTCTTCGCTCGCGATGGGCTGATGGCCGCCGACGAGATCGATGATGCTCAGCCGCCGGTGGCCGAGGAACGCCCGGCCATCCGGCCAAGCCGACCGGCCGCGATCGTCCGGCCCGCGGTGCGCGAGCGAGTCGATGGCGTGATCCAGCACGTCCGCTGGCCCGAGAAACGGAAACGGCCGAGTCGAGATGCCGCCGACGATCCCGCACATGGACGGCATTCGTACGCGGGCGCGCGAGAATCATCAACCGCAGGCCGCGGCGCCTTCCGGATACTGGAACTCGAACGGAGATTCGCCCGGTCGGTCAGGGCGCGCAGAAAGCCAGTTCGGCGATCACCGGCCTGTGGTCGGAACCCGTCCCCACGCCGGTCGCGCTGAACGTTGCCGTAAGCTCATCGCTCAGGTAGACGTGGTCGATCCGTACGCCGGGTACGTACCGTCGCCAGCCGCGGACGCTCCAAGTCACGCCGCGCCCGTGGCCGGCCAGCTCGTGCGTATCGACCAACCCGCGCCGCGCGAGCTCGTCGCCGAAGAAGCTGTTGCGCGTGAAATTGAAATCGCCTCCGACGACGCGCGGCCCGCTGCCCGCGTCCAGCACGTCCAGCAGGTCCGCGATCTCCAGCCGCTGGAGCCGCTCGAAGTGAATCGAGATCGGCGGGCAGACGTGCAGGTTCAAGATGGTCAGCTCGCGGCCAGCGAACTCGATCACGGCCTTCTGATGCGGGGTCCCGGAACCGCCGAGATTCAGCAGCTCGACCGGCCGCAGGAACGGGCGGTTCGAGAAGATCGCCATGCCGAACGTGTCATCGCGCACGTGCTCGTCGGCGTGCGGCAGCGCTTCGCGGCTGCTCGCTTGAAACACTGACCGGGCGCGCGGCGTGTATTCCTGCAACAGCAGTACGTCCGGGCGCGCGGCCCGGATTTCATCCGCGATCGCGGACAATTCTTCGTTCCAGGCGAGGAGGTTGGCACTGACGATGCGCAGACGCTCTCCCGCTGCGGGCGGTCGAACGGCGCGCTGCGCGGGGTTGAACTCGGCCAGCAGGCACCACGCCGCAAGCGGCGCCAGCGCGAGCGCGGGCCGCCGTGGGCCGGTGAGAAATCCGATCGCAGTCGCCGCCAGCAGCCCCGCTCCGATGTGGAACTCAAACGTCCGCACCCAAAACGCGGCGAGCGACACGCCGACGTATTCGGCGTCGGTCTTCCGCAGCTCCTGCGGCCAGGCTCGGCCGAACAACATAAGCAGGTAACAGCCGGCGACGAAGACCCACGCGATGCGCGAGCGCACCCGGCCGCGGGGCACAGCGGATAACGCTGAGGTCTCAGCGCGTGGCTCGGCGGCCGTTGCGGTCGGGGTCATTTCAGTACTGTACTTCCGCCACCGCCGCGCGGTTCGAGGACGCAGACTTTCGCTTCACGTAAACTCCGTCCAAAGCAACGGAAACGCGGTGCGGATCGTCCAGTCGCGGTCGCCTCAGTGGTCATACCGATGTGGTTCCCCGGTCGCCGTGACGAATCCGCTCGTGGCGTCCGAGCTGTCCCGGACCCTGTGGCGCGCGTCTCGGGGCAGTGCTTCATCGGCCCGCTGACGCTCGGCTTGAAATGACCGGCGGCGAACTTCACCACCCCGGGCGCGGGGAAAGCGCCGCCCAGCCCCCACCGGAATGATCCAAGCTCGCGTCAGAAACTCGCGGCGCGGGGAGTATTCAGCATCACGCCGCGACCGTTTTTTTTCGGATTCCTCCCCGCGCACTTTGACCCCGGTTCGGGCCGCTGCCTAGAACCTGCTGGAGGGGTTTCGATCCCACTCGCGCGAGCGATTGACGCGCGCTTCTAAGACCGTTCGGCAATGGGCCCTTTTGGGGAGGAGCCACACGTATGTCGATTTGTAAGTTCATCACTGGCGGTACGTTGGCGATTGCCGCCAGTACCCTGTTCCTTCTCGGCGGATGTCCGCAGGCAGTCGAGTCCGGGGACGAGGTCGGCTCGCCGCTCGACTCGTCGTCGCAGGTTGGGTCTGATAACAGCTTTCCGATCGTGCCCGGCGATAGCGGCTCGTTCGCTGACGGGGGAAGCGGGGGCGGAGATCAGAACTCCGGCAATGGCGGCCAGGACGCGGCGGACGGCGGCTCGGACAATTCCGACGGGTCTGGCGACGCCGGCGACAGCGGCGGCTCCGAAAGCTCGGGGAATTCGGGCGGCTCGGGCGGCTCGGGCGGCTCGGGCGGAAACACCGGCGGCTCAGCTGGCTCCGACGGAAATGAGTCGAACGACGATAGCAGCGACGACCCCGTCGTGGGCGACCTGACCGGCGACGGCGTGATCGACGTGCTCGACCTGCAATTGCTGCTGGCGAGCTATGGCGTCACGGACAACAGCTTGGCAGGCGACCTCACGGGCGATGGCGTCGTCGATATCGCGGATCTTTCGGCGCTGGTCGAGCTGCTCGCGAACTAGACCCCGACAAGCGGCGACAGACTTCACGGGCGGCTCGGCGCGGCAGCGTCGGGCCGCCCGCCGCGTCTTGTGCGATCAAAGAGCCACGTCGCTCGGCCGTCGCTTGCGGCCGCGAGGCCCGGCCTGCGGCGGCCGGCTGCACGGACGTTGTGGCTGGTGTCCGAGAACTCGAACGCGTCCGCGTCGCGGTCATGCCCTCTGACGGAGCGTGGAAATCGGCTCAGCCGAAGACGTAAGATCGTCAGTTCAATTCCTCAACCCGCGCGCCGCTCGCCTGTTCCGTGCGGCGCCGCATTCCCGCGGTGGGAGGGCCATTCGATGTGCGTGATCCACACAACCTGGCGGCCGGCGGCGATGCTGGCGTGCAGCGTGGTGATCGCGGCCGCGGTGGGCTGCGTCACGGCTGGCGATCCACCCGCGGACGATGCCTCAGCCTCAAGCCGGACCTCGCCGACGCTGATCGCGCCGCTGCGTGTCAGCCCGCGCGGCGACCTCGAAGTTCATCCGGATTTCCTTCAGCTTCTCTGGACCTCGTCGCCAGGCGCCACGCAGTACCAGGTCTTTCTCGGTCCGGATACCAACCCGCCGCTGCTGGCGACCGTGCGCTCGAACAACTACACGGTGCGCGACCTGACGGATTGCACGAAGTACTATTGGCGCGTCGTGGCGATCAATGATGACGGCGAGGCCGTATCCACGGCGACGTGGAGCTTCCAGACGCGCTGCCCGGAGGGTTCCTGATCCGCACGGCCGGGTTGAGGCGCCGCTGGCGGAGCGCGTGCCGCAACCGTCGCGAGTCAGGGGCACGGCGCGCCGAACAGTTCCAGAAGACCGGACAGGTCCGCGAGGTCCACATCTCCGTCGCGGTCAAGGTCGCCGTCGCCGGGCTGCGCCCCCTTGCCCAGACCGAAGTTCGTAAGCAGCGTCGAAAGGTCCGCGAGCGTGACCTGCCCGTCGCCATCCAGGTCGGCGGCACACGGGCAGCCCGCGCCGGGCGTGCTGAGCGGATCGGCCGGATTGCTGCACATGTCCAACTCGTCGCGGTCGAGGAAGCCATCCTGGTCGCGATCGACGCCGATTCGGCGTTGTGACCCGAACGGAACCGCCGTCAGAGTCAGCTCCGTTCCCGGTGCGGCGCCGGCCATGAGCTCCGCTGTGGTCGCCGTTTCGGTCGCTCGGTCGCTCTGAAACAGGTCAGCGCCGAGATATTCCCAGCCGCGCCGCTCGCCCGAGCGGGCGCCCTTGGCTACCAATCCCACGTCCTGCGCGTCGGCCAGCGCCAGCAATTGGGCGATCCGTTCGGCCTGTTCCGGGGGGACGTTCGCGCCGTCGGCGACGGTCGCCTGCGCGCCGACGGCCGCGTGCGTATCCGTCGAGACGCAGTGCAGATATGCTTCGAGGTCGAGCCGCTGCTGCTCAGTGACGGTCACGTTGATGGTCAGGAAGTCGTAGAGAGTCGAAATCGAGCCGGGATGCGTGAACCCGAAGCCGCGGTTGTTGGCGCTGGATCGAATGTCGAAGCCGGTCTTCTCGTGCAGGTTGCGGAGCTGTGGGACTTTCAGCGTCTGCCCCGAGATCGGAAAGCACAGCAGGTTCGTGCCGATCGGCAGCTCATGACACGCATTGCAGGTCACGATGTTCTGCGTGCTTGGCACGTTGATGAACACCCATTCGCCGTTCGCCGGGTCGCCGCCGTTGGGAAAAGTGGTCGGCAATGAGCCGTCGAGATTGCGGTTGGGATTGGGCGGGAACGTGAGAGATGCGAGCAGCGCGGAGAGCTCCTCGAGGTCCTCCAGATCGAGCAGCTCATCGTCGCCGAGCAGGCTTTGATACTGGATGTTGAACGCGTCCAGGCTGGGCGCGTCACCGCGCCAGTTGAACGGCTCGTCGCCGGCAATGCCGAAGAGCGTCTGCGTCGTAGTCGGGCCTTTCATGGGGTGCCAGTCGGGGCAGGGCTGGGCGCCGCCGCAGGTCTCGTCGAACGGCCGCACCGCGCCGGCAGGGTTGCCGAGGTCCCACGCCAGGTAGTCGCTGCCGCCGTCGATGTGGCAGCTTGCACACGACGCCTGCCCAAGCCCGGACGTGAGGTGCGTGTCGTACAGGTACGCCCGGCCCTCGCGAATTTCCGGCGGCGTGGGGTCGTAGAACGGCGTGCGCGCCAGCTCGCTGAGCGAGCCGGTGTCCACGGTTGAGATCGACGCTTCGAACTTGTTCAGCGCGTAGGCCCGCCCGCGGGCTTCGTCCAGCACCACGCCCGTCGGCCCTTCGCCAATGTCGACGCGCGCCACGCGCGCCAGATTTGCATCGAGCACAAGCAAGTTGTTCGAACCCATGCCGGCGACGTACGCGCGTGTGCCGTCCGCGCTCCAGGCGATCCCGCGCGGATCGCCGATCGACTCCTCGCGCTGACTCTGGTCGATCGTCGGCGTCGTGTAGGTCAGATGCGGATTGAGGTCCGCGACTACGGCAGGCGACGCCGCTCCGGCCGCAACCAGCGCGCCCAGCACGCGGATGAACCCGCCGTTGAGATTCGGCTCGAAGCGGACGACGTTGCGGGCGTCCGTGCCGACAACAGCCAGCGCCCCATCCGGACGCAGCGCCAGGGCCATGTTCGTGGTCATCGCGCCGACGACGTACGAGACGCTGAGCGTATCCGCGTCGATCACGGCCACGTCGTGGTCGTGCAGGTCCCAGCTCACTGCGAGCGACCAGTTGCGCCCGTTGTCGTCTCGCCAGGCGCCCCCGGGCATCTTCTGCACGACCAGCGCGACCGGCGGCGGCGCGGGCAGCCCGGGCGACAGCGGCGGGTCGAACAACAGCCCGGAATTCGGCGGCGGGTTCGGGTCCCCGGGATAGGGGTTCAGCGCCGACGAAACCAGCCCCGGACCGAGCACCGTTGTGCGGTTGCCCGATTCGAAAATCACCGCATAGACCGACTGGCCGTCGGTCGCCAGCGCACGCGGGTCTTCGCCCGCAACGGGCACGCTGTTCAACGGCGCGCCCAGTTCGGCCGGGTCGAAGATCTCGATCCGGTTCTCCTGCGAGATCGAGACGAACGCGCGCCGCGGATGGCCCGCAAACACCACGTCCGCCGGCTCGTCGCCCGTCGAGATTGTGGCCACGACGCTCGCGGCCTCGAGATCGACGATGCTCACGCTGTCCGAGATCTGGTTCACGACCCAGGCGTGCGTGTCGCTGAACGCGCGCACCGAAACCGGATCGAGGCCGACGGGGACCGACGCCACGTGCGCCGGCGCGCCGTTTGTGACGTCGAATACTTCGAGCCGGTTGTCTGGCGTGTTCACCGCCAGCAGCCGCGCGCCGTCGGGCGTCAGCTCGAGCGGGTGCACGTGCGCCGATTCCCAGTTCACGAAAGCCTGCGGCGACGTGCCGCGCGTTCGAGACGGCTGCGACGCACTGCGTGTTGCGAGCGCCTCCAGCGCGTCAGCGGGCAGCGTGAGCCCGTGGACAATTGGAGGCTCGTTCGGCCGTCCAGCCGCGTCCGCCGCCGAGGAGAAGGCGTTGGCCGCGCACGCGAAGCCGAGCGCAGCAGCGCGCAGTGTGTGCCGCATGGAGCTCTCCCGCAGAAGGTACGTACTTCCCGTCGGCCCGGATTGCGTAGTGAGCGTACCGCGCGTATTCTCAGGTTGGAAGCAGAAGTTTCATGGAGCGACCGCCGCGATGCCATTCGACGACCCCACGGCCACGCTGAACGAATTCGCGTCCCGTATACACGCGATCCGGGACTCTCTTTGACCTGCCCGCGAAGCTCTCGCGCCTCAATGAACTGACCGCCAGCATGGAGCGGCCCGGCTTCTGGGAAGTCCAGGAGACGGCCCAGAAGGTCGTGCAGGAGATGAAGACGCTGCGCGCCCAGGTCGAGCCGGTGCAGGAGTTGGTCCGCCGGACCGACGACGCGCGCGTGCTGCTGGAGCTGGCCACGGAGAGCGGCGACGCGGACGCGCACAGCGAGTTGCAGCGCGAGCTGGAGGCGATCGGCGCCAAGGCCGACCAGGTCGAGCTGATGACACTGCTCAGCGGCAAGAACGACGCCCGGCCGTGCTTCTTCAGCATTCAGGCCGGGGCCGGCGGTGTAGACGCCTGCGATTTCGCCGAGATGCTGCTGCGCATGTACATCATGTACTTCGAGCGCAACGGCTTCAAAGCGGAGGAAGTGGACCGCAACGAGGGCGAAGAGGCGGGCATCCAGTCCGTCACACTGCGCGTCGAGGGACCGTACGCGTACGGCTACCTGTCGTGCGAGGCCGGCGTGCACCGGCTGGTGCGCATCAGCCCCTACAACGCACAGGGCAAGCGCCAGACCTCGTTCGTCGGCGTGGACGTGCTGCCGCAGTTCGATGAGACCAAGATCGAAATCCCCGAAAAGGACCTGGAGATCGTGACGTTCCGGCGGGCCAGCGGCGCCGGCGGCCAGAACGTCAACAAGGTCGCCTCCGCAGTGCGCGTCAAGCACCTCCCAACCGGCATCGTCGTCGAGTGCGTCGTCGAGCGCAGCCAGAAGCAGAACAAGGAAATGGCGCTGAGCATCCTGCAAGCCAAGCTCGAGCAGATGGAGCAGGCCAAGCGCGACGCCGAACTGGCCAAGCTCTACAGCGACAAGGGCGACATCGCCTGGGGCAACCAGATTCGCAGCTACGTGCTCCACGGCTCCACCATCCACGTCAAAGACCACCGCACCAACCTCGCCATCGGTGACACGCAGCGCGTGCTCGACGGCGACATCCAGCCGTTCATCGACGCGCGCCTGCGGCAGAAGCTCAAGAAGGGCGAGTAGCGCCGTCCGGTGCCAATCCCGCGTCAGGTTTCCGCCTTCCACCAAATACATCCCGTGCGTGGCTCGGCAGCCGCACCGGCACAGGTTCTCGAGGTGCCACGGCGTCCGAAGGCTCGCAAGCGCCGAACCAGGTTCCCAAGTCCGCTGGGCGGCGCGGTTACCGGCCGCCGCGGTTTTGAGGTACGCCGAGCCGGGTTGTGCGTTTTGGATTCGAAGGCGTCCGCAGCGGACGACGTCGGTACGCCTGGGCACGGCAATGGGGAGCCTGAGATGAGGCGAGTCATGAGAGTCGGTGGCGTTGCGGTCCGAACGATTTCGCGGCGGGCTTGGCGGCCGAGCGTTGTGCTCGCGTCGGCATTGTTCGGCGCGTTCGCGGCGAGCGCGTTCGGAGGAAAGCTGGCCGTTCGAACGGGCGTGCAGGCGGCGGCCCTGGACCGCTCCGCCCGGATTCAGCAAATCCTCCGCGAGTCGGCGCTGGAGCAGCAGGCGCACGGTGTTGAAAGCGCGGGGACGTGCGTCGCCACGGGCGGGATGAGCATCCTGTTCACGAGCGAGGCGACCGCCGGCGACGTGCAGGGCGTGCTCGAAGCTCTGCCCGAGGCCCGGCTGGCGCGTTTCGCCGCCCAGTCGCGCTGGGTCGAGACGGCGACCGACGGCCCGCTCGAGTTCGATCAGGCGTTGACGATCACCTATAGTTTCATCGCCGACGGGACGCTGATCGAGAGCTTCAGCGGCGAGCCGCCGTCGCCCAGCAACCTGGTGGCGACGATGAACGCGCGCTTCCCGGGCGGCTTTCAGGCGTTCCGCCAGGTCATCGCGGAGTCGTTCGACCGTTGGGCGGCGCTTACGAACATCCGCTACGTCGAAGTCGCCGACGACAGCGCCGTCTTCGGCCCGGCAACCAGCGGCCCCGGCAACGACCGTTCGCCGGGCGTGCCCGCGAATCCGCCCGGCGTGATCGGCCGCGGCGACATTCGCATCGGCGGGCACACGGTTGGCGACACTGTGCTGGCGTACAACTTCTTTCCCGAGTTCGGAGGCGACATGGTGTTCGACACCTCGAAAGTCGCTACGTTCGCCGACCCGGCCGGGAACTTCCGCTCGCTGGTCAACACGATCACGCACGAGCACGGGCACGGCTTGGGCATGGCGCATGTGTTCCCGGTCTCGAACAACAAGCTCATGGAGCCGTTCCTGAACCTCGGCTTCGACGGTCCGCAGGAGGACGACATCCGCGCGGTCCTGTTCCTGTACGCCGACCCGTTCGAGCGCAACGATTTCCTCGGCGAGGAGACGCAGGCGTTCGAGACGCCGCTACGCGGCGTCGAAGACGGCGACCCGGTGACGGTCGGCACGGACGCGGCCGCAATCGAGCGGCAAGGGGCCGAAGACCTGTACAAGTTCGAGGCCGAAACGAACGCGACGATCAGCGTGCGCGTCGAGCCGCTCGGAACAACGTACGTGGTCGGGCCGGCGGAGAACCAGGTAAGCACGGTGAACGCGCGTGCTTCGCGCGACCTGGCGGTGCGCGTGCTGCGCCTGCTCGACGCGAACACCGGCGACGTCGACGTCGTGGCCCAAGCCAGCGCAGCCCCTGCCGGTCAGGCCGAGGTGATTCCGCTCACGACCCTTCCGCAAGCGGGCACTTACATCGTGCAGGTGCTGGCCACCGACGCGGCGGACGACGTGCAGCGCTATTCGATCGAGATCAGTAACGAGGACTTGAGCGGCGGCCAGGGCGGACAAAGCGGCCCGGCCGGCGCGGCGCTGGTCGTGCGCGAAGGCGACCACGTGGTCGGCAACGGCGCCACGCTCGACTTTTCCGTCGCCGAAGGCGTGCGGACGCACGCACTCACGTTTACGAACGAGGGCGACGCCCCGCTGCGGTTCTTCAGCGGCGAGGTCAACGGCGCGAATTTCCAGGATTTCGAGGTCGGGGCGCTCCAAGCCGAGTTGGCGCCGGGGCAGTCGTTTGATCTCGACATCCGCTTTGCGTCGGGCGTGCAGACGCCGCGAACCGCGCGACTGCGCGTCGATACCAACGATGCGCAGGCGCCGGCCTTCAACCTGGAACTGCGGGCCAACGTCGCGACGGCGGCCGATTCCGGCAAAATCGCGATGTTCGCGCTCGGGCAGCCGATCGAATCGGGCTCCACACTCGACGCCGGCGAACAGCCGGTCGGCACGCCGCTGGCGCTGGAGATTGAACTGAAGAATGTGGGCGGATCGGTGGTCAACTTGAGCGACCAGGTACAGGGTGAGGGCAATGCGCTGGACGACCTCCAGTTAACGGCGGATTTCCCGGCGGCGCTCCAGCCTGGCGAGAGCCGCGTGGTCACGATCGACTTCACGCCCAGCGTTCCAGGCGTCCGCGAGGCGAAACTGACGTTCGTGCACGACGGCGAGGAGGGCGGCGCGACGGTGATCATCCGCGCGCTGGGTCTGGCCGGCGTGCAGCAGGACTGCAATGCCAATGGCCGCGAGGACGCAGACGACCTTGGCGCAGGCTTCAGCCGCGACTGCGATCGCAACGGCGTGCCCGACGATTGCCAGCCGGACAGCGACGGCGACGGCGTCATCGACGCGTGCGACGCGCCGGAGTCCACCGGCGGCGCCGGTCCCGGCGTCCGCCCGCAGCCGGACGAGCCGAACCTCCCAGATCCGAACGTGCCGTTCGGCGCCGGCGGGGGCGTGATTCCCGGCGGGGCGGGGCTGTGTCCGGGTGCCGCGGCGCTCACGCTTGGGCTGTGCCTGGTCGGGCCGTTGTGTGTGCGACTTCGGCGGCGGAATGCTCACCAGCACGGCGAGGCAGCATGAGTTCGCGCTTGGGGACCGCGGCAAGGTCCAATTGAACAAACCCGCGGAATCGGCGGCGTCGGCGCTCACCCCGGCGCCGCCGTTCTTTGTGACAAGCTGCTCGTGTGGGCCGCCGTCAGCTCCGGCCTGCCAGCCTGACAGGGGGTTTGCCACGACGGCCAGCCAGTCCATTTTCAGAAGGCATTGTGTTTACATCACTTATGGAGCCGCATGCGACTGGCGCGCCGCTTGCTTGAATCCCCGCCGGTTGTGGCGACGACAACAACCTACGACGGCTGACTGCCGGCGAAAGGAGCAGGCCATGATGATGACGCGCAGACTGTTCCCGTTCCTTCCAACCGCGGCGCTGGACCGCGACCTCGGCCGCGCGGTCGAGGAGTTGTTCAACCTCGTGCAGCGCGGGCCGATCATGCGCCCGCTGGGCTTCCCGGCCCTGAACATCTGGGAAGACGGCCAGTCGCTGATGGCCGAGGCCGAGGTCCCGGGCCTGACGATGGACGACATCGAGGTCTTCGTGGTCGGCAACGAGCTCACGATCAAGGGCAACCGTAGGCCGCCGGCCGAGACTAAGGCGACGTACCACCGCCAGGAGCGCGGCACGGGCGAGTTCACCCGCGTGGTGACGCTGCCCGTGGATGTGGATCCCGACAAGGTCGAGGCCACGCTCAAGAACGGCGTGCTGCTGATCACGATGCCCAAGGCCGAACAGGCGCGGGCGCGGAAGATCGCCGTCCGCACGGCGTGAGCCGGGCGGGCGACGGAGCCTGGCGAAAGTGATCCGTTTGTCACGACCACGAAGTGCCGGAGGATTTGAGATGTCCGAGTCAATCGAAAAGGTTGAGACCACGCGGCTGGGACCCGAGCGCACCCGCGGCGGACAGTGCTTTGTGCCTAACGTGGACATCATTGAGAACGGGCAGAAGTACCTGGTGCTGGCCGACGTGCCCGGGGCCACGGCTGAAAGCATCGACGTGAGCTACGAGCGCGGGCTGCTGACCATTCACGCCAAAGTGGAGCCGCGGCAGCCGGCCGACGGCGTCGGCTACCTGCTGCACGAGTACGGCGTCGGCGATTTCTACCGCTCGTTTGAGATCGGCGAAGGCATCGACGCGAGCCAGATTCAGGCAGAGGTCGCCAACGGCGTGCTCACGCTGCACCTGCCGAAGGCCGAGTCCGCGAAGCTGCGGAAGATCACCGTCAAGGGGTGAGGCGGCGGCGCGCCTCAGCGAAAAGTACTGCGGCGCTGATGACTGGAGGCACGCAATGAAGCTCATTCCATGGAGAAACAAGAAGGAGAACCTGACGGCGCTGGCGCGCCGGCCGATCGAGCGGATCCGCGGCGAGATCGAGGACCTGTTCGCCCCGCTGCGCGGCGAACCGTGGCCGACCGCGCTTTGGGACTGGTTCGAGCGCGGACAGGAGT
>JABRWC010000072.1:0-7384 GCA_039961675.1 Phycisphaerae bacterium | reverse complement strand
GCGTTCCTTGGTCGACCGATTCAGGGGCTTGACCGGACGACCCGTTCGCACCGGCTGGCTCCTTCAGCATCCTACCAGCTAAACAAACGGGACCGTAAGTTATTCAATGAATTTATGAGACAGGACACTAGCTGTGTGGCTTTCCCGGCCGCGAGGAGCTTCTGGTAGTGCGCGCGGATCACGGGTTTGTAGCGACTGGCGACCAGGGTGGCCATGTACAGGGCCGAGCGGACGACTTTCCGGCCGCCCCAAGTGGTTCGCTTGCCGCGCATCGCGCCGCTGTCGCGATTGATCGGGACCACGCCGACGAGGGCGGCGACGGCTTGGCGACTGAGCTGGCCGAGCTCGGGCAGACAGCCGAGCAGGGTGCGGGCCGTCTGGGTTCCGATGCCAGGAACGCTTGTGAGCAGCGTTTCCTTTTCGAGCCAGCACGGGGACTGTTGGATCAGTCCGTCGAGATCGTCGTCAATCGAGTTGAGCTGTCATTTCAGCGCGCTCAACACGGCTTTGATGCTGGCCGTGACTTTCGCTGCGACGGCTTGGGCCAGGCGATTGCTCTCGGCCGTGTGCAGTTCGACGACTTGCCGACGGCGTGTGAGCAGATCGACCAGCGCCGTCGCCAGGGCGTCGGGCAACGAACGCAACGTGGGATTGATGCTGGCGCCGAAGCGTGCCAGCACGGCTGCGTCGATCGCATCGGTCTTGGCGAGTATGCCGACGGCGCGGGCGAAGTCGCGGACTTGCCGGGGATTGACGACGACGACCGGCAAGCCCGCCGCGGCCAGCGCCGCGACAACGGCGCGTTGGTTGATAACCGCCGGTGGATTCGAGCACGATCAGGCGTGGCGCCAGTTCCCGAAGCCGGCCGATCAAGGCGGCATGCCCCTTCGCATCGTTGTCGAACGAAGCGAGAGGCGTTTCCGCAGCCGGCAGGCTGGCGACATCCAACCGAGCTCCGCTGATGTCGATGCCAACAACGGTACTGTCGGAACTGGCGGTTTCAGCAGGTGCGGACTTGGTGTCGGCCACGAACATTCCCTTCCTTGCGAATGCGGACTCGCCTTTGGGCAGTGGTCCATGCGACTGTTCGGGGTGCGATCGAGGCACGCCGGATTGGGATCCAGCTCCCCCACGGCGTTCGCCGCCTGGGGGGGAATCGATCTCGCGACCCAGCCGCGGGTCGAACCTCGATACGGGGTCAGCGCCTTGGGGTCCGCCCGGCGGGCATCGTCGTCGCCGCTACGCGAACGCCGGGTCCGGCGCCTCCGGGTCGATACCCAGCTCCTGCATCGCGGCCGGCAGCTTCTTGCGGTCGAACTGGCTGCGCTTCGAAAGCTCCCACAGCGCGGCGTAGGCGACGTTCTCGGCGTCGATCTCGAAGAAGCGCCGCAGCGCTTCGCGGGTGTCGCTGCGTCCGAAGCCGTCCGTCCCAAGCGCGTAGAGCCCGGCGGGCGTCCACGGCGCGACGCGGCTGGGAACGGTCTTGACGTAGTCCGTCACCGCCACGATCGGCCAAGGCTCGTCCTTCAGCACGCGGGCGACGTGCGGCAGCCGCGCTTTCTGGTCCGGGTGCAGCTTGTTCCAGCGGCTGCACGACAGCGCGTCGCGATACAACTCGGTGTAGCTGGTGACGCTCCACACGTCCGCCGCGACGCTGAACTTCTCCCGCAGAATCTCCTGGGCGCGCAGGGCCTCGTTCATCAGCGGGCCGCTGCCGAACAGGTGCACGCGCGGCAGGCCGCCCGGCCGCGCGAGCTGCCGCAGGCTCAGCCTCTGGGAATCAACGATACCTGGGTACGCACATGCATATGCGCCTCACGGCTGCGATCAGCGGTGCGACGCTCGTGGCCGGTGTGATTGCAGACCAATCTCTCTGTGAAACGGTCAAACTCGAAAATCCGAACATCCCGATCGACCCGAATGTGCCTTTCCCTCGCCTCGACTACGCGGTCGACGTGAGCGGACGCACCGTCGTCCGCGGCGCGCCCTGGAGCAACTACTGCTTCGACGGATCGGGGGCCGTAAGTGTGTTCGACCGCGTGGACGGTGGCTGGGCCGTGATGGGCGCGCCGTACGACGACGACAACGGTACCGACAGCGGCTCGGCCTACCTCTTCCGCGCCGGGCCGGACTACAGCGGCAACGGCGTGCCCGACATCTGCGAGTGCCCCGGCGACATCGACGGCGATTATGACGTGGACCTGGCGGAACTCTCCGCGCTGCTGGAACGCTACGGCGTCGTGCGCCCGTAGGACAGAAGCGGGCCACGAAGTCCCGGGAACGGGAATCGGAGATTGAGGAAGGGAGTCGGGGAGTCGGGAGCAGCGTGCGTAGATCGGGGATCGGTGAGCGTCGGCGCCCCGCCGGCATCCCCGTGTAGGCGGGAACCGAAACCGTACGCGTCATTCCCGCGCACCTTCCGTCACTCCCGCGCACCTTCCGTCATTCCCGCGCACCTTCCGTCATTCCCGCGCACCTTGCGTCATTCCCGCGCACCTTCCGTCATTCCCGCGCACCTTCCGTCATTCCCGCGCACCTTCCGTCATTCCCGCGCACCTTCCGTCATTCCCGCGCAGGCGGGAATCCAGGCACCACGACGCGCACTGGCCCCCCGCCTGCGCGGGGGTAACGACGGAGAGCGTCGGCGTCGCGGCGTCGGAGGTCGCCGCTCACCCCACGAGACCGTCTTCCGGCAGCGGCGGCGTGGGCGCGGTGGAGAGGAGCGCCTGCCAGGCGCGTTCGATGCACCGCGCCCGGTCGTACATGCGGTGCAGCGGGATTTCGTCGCGCTGGTCTGCGCGAAGCAGGATCAGACTTCGGACGGTCTCGATCTCGCGTCCGGACATCGAGCCCTGCACGATGGCCAGCGTCCCGGACTCCATCGGGTAGCTGCGGATGCGCGGTGCGCCGCGCCAGCGGAACTCCAGCACCTGGATCACGCCGGGTGCGAGCCGCAGGTAGGTTGGGCGGACCACCGTCCGCCAAAACCACGATGCTCCCACGCCGATGCCCATCGCCAGGAGGTACCCGAAGCTTCCCAGGTTGATGGCCATCACCGGGATCAGACCGATCACCTGGCAGACCCAAAACCCCAGAATCAACAGGGCGATCGGAACGAACACCAGTTGCCAGCCATGGAACCGCGTCGGCGTGATGATCTCCGGTTCGAAGTGCAGCGCTCCCACGTCCGGCGGCCGTAGCAGACCGAGGCACACGACGTGCGCGTCCTGCGCGTTCGGGGCATGTTGCGCGACGGCCTCGCGTACCCGCGCTTCAGCGGGTCGCTTGCCCGGCCGGGTCCATTCGATGCGAAGCTGGCGCGCAATCGCGCCTTCGGACTCTGGCTCACCCGTTTCTGATCTCATGGCGCCGCCCTCGGCGCCAAAAAACGCAGCGCGCCGGCGTGCATAGCAACGGTTCTCCCAGTACGCCGCGCCGTAAATCGATGCGCCAACCAGCATGGAAACTCCGCCCACGATCGGCGCAGCCAGGTGCACGCGCCGCCCTGCGATTCCAAGCCACAAGCTGGCCGCGATGCACACCATCCCGATGAGACCGATGACCCCGGTGAGCCATCTAATGGCTGCCGGCGAGGAGGTTGGGCTGAGCGGCGGGAAGACGCGGATGAGTTTCGGCGGCAAACGCGCGGCGCGCGGCGTCCATTCCGGTGGCAAGGTCCCGCTCGCGCACATGGCGACATTGTCGCACAGGACGGCGGCGCGCCGCCAGTCCGCGGTCGACACGGCGTGTGCCGTCAGGCCCGCGGTCCGCACGCGGCGCGGCGGCAAGTGCGACACGTCAACCGCGGTCGGAGACCGCTCCGGTTCGCGCGGCCTGCCGCCGCTCGAACGCTCCCTGATGTTCGCGGCTCAGCCGGATCGTGGCTCAGCGCGAAATCCGCGTCCGGGTGCCCGTACGCCGCAGTGGACTGCGCTACTCGCACCGGGGCACAGGCGTGTAGTTGTCGTTGGCGTCGAGGAACTCGTAGAAGCATGATTGGTCGCGGTCCGTCGCCCCGATGATGAAGACCATCGCGGCCTGTCCTTCGTACTTGCCGCTCGCGTCCGCGAACGTCGCGATGATCGTGTATTCGCGGCAGCGTTCCAGGGGGATCGCTGGCACGGGCGATTCCGGAAGCGTCGGCGCGCCGGACACGTAATCGCCGTGCACCAGGACGTTGGGCAGGAAGCTCGTGTAGCGACCATTCGAAAACGGGGCGGTCACGTCGTAGCTTCCGCCGAACGGATCGCCGGCCAGCCGGTTCCGCACGCCGATGAAGAACCGCACCAGGCCGTCGCGATTGAACCTGTACGTCGGTCCGCTGAGGTCCGGGCCGAACTCAATTTGGATCACGGATGCATCTGCGCCGGCACAGTCGAGGCTGGGGTTCGGACACGACAACGGCATCCCGGGATTGGACCATGAGCAGACCACGAACGGCGACTCCGGCTCGGCGAGCAGCTCGAGGTCCTGCCGCAGCGAGCGGTAGGCGGAGACCTGAACGTCGATCGCTTCCGAGAAGTGGTCCTCCGCGTAGGCCGCGAGCAGGAACGAAGCATCGGGCAACGCCGCGCGGGCGACGTACCACCCGTTTGCGTCCGTTGTCGCCTGCACGCGCGACGCCATGATCGACGAGTATTCGACTCGCGCTCCAGGCACCGGGTTCCCACCCGAGGTGACGCGCCCGTAGACCGTGGCTGCCGGCGTGCTCACGGCCAGCGTGGAGACGTAGTCGTCCGTGTCGAGAGCCAGTACGCCGGTGGGCGCGAGGTCTTCGGCTCGGAGCGGCGTCTCGAAGAGGATATGGCCCGCAGCGTCGAGCACCTCGATCTTCGGCAGATCGTCCGCCGGGACCAGCGCCGCGCTCTGAAATGAGAAGCACGATTCGTACACTGCGTCTCCGGCGGGCCCGTAGGGGATGGAGTCCGAGCTGTCACGCGCGGAATGTGCGGCTGAAACCAGGTAGCTGCGGACGTTCTTTACGTCCGTGCCCCCCATCCGCACCGACTCGGGCACGCCCAGCGCGCCGCCCCAGCGGAACCGTACGCCGCGCCATTGCGGATTCGAAGGGTCCGCCCGGTTGAGAAGCGTCAAGAGCGCCTTCCAGCAGTTTACGCGCCCGAATCCGAAGTGGTCGTCCGGCCCCCCGCCGTCGATGTCGTCCGCAGTCTGCTCGATGATCTCGAGTACCTCTGCATTGGACGCCGAAGGGGCGAGGGCGAACATTTCCGCCGCCAGGCCGGCGACGAACGGCGCGGCAAGCGACGTTCCGAATGCGACTTCCTGCGCGCGAAAGCTGATCGTCAGCGCGGGAACGGCCTCGCCCGGGGCCGAGACCGCGAGCTGCGGACCGAAGTTACTGCGGGTCACGCCGCCGGCCAACTCGAAGTTCAGCCACCGCTCGGCCCGTCCCTCGAAATCCAGCGTTCCGGTCAGCGGCAGCTCTCCCGTCAGGAAGCGGTACAGTTGCAGGGGGTCCGTCGGCGGGGCGTCGGGGACGAAAACCGGCAGGCCCGTCGCACCGACAACCGTCAGCCCCGCGTGGATCGGATCGCGTAGTAAACCGCGGCGCGGCGTGACCGCGCGGTCGCGGGTAGGAGCAAGCAGGGCAAATGGATTCAGCTCCGTCGATCGGCCCTCGTTGCCCGACGCCAGCACGATGATGCGGTTCCCGGCGATCAGCCGCGTGAACGACGACAGGAATGCGTTGCTCACTGCCGCCCGATCGGCGGCCTCGGCGATGCTCGCGCCGCCGGAGAAGTTGAGCACGCGGAGGTTGGCTGCGTTCTCGGCCGCCAGGAACTCGAACGCTCCCAGGACGTGGTCGATGGTCGCCAGCGGCGGGACCTGCGTCACAGGTTCGCCGGGACCGACCGAGTAGCGCACGGGCCGGAACTTCGCGTGCCGGCCAGGGCCGACGAGATCCTCGCCTGAGGCCAGCGCCGCCGCAGCGACGGCCAGGCCGTGAAACGTGTTGTACGACCCGATCAGCGGATTGCTGGCAAGCGTGCGGTCGCCGCGAACGAGGCGCGCCGTCCCGTCCGTCGACGTGCGTGTGTCGTAGCCGGTGGGGTCGACGAGCTTCGGTGCGAGGTCCTGATCTTCCGTCGCGAGCAGCGATCCGTGCAGCGCGTCCTCGCCGGACTCGGCGACGGCGAGTTGGAACCCGGTGTCGACGACTGCGACCACGACGTCGGCCAGCGCGGCGCCGAGGAGCTCGTCGCTGAGCGCCAGCGCCGGGAGAGCATCGGTCGCATGCAGGTGCCAGTTCCGCTTCAGCTCTTCCTGCGAGAGCGTCTCTTTTGGCCCGCTGCCGCGCGGCTCGAAGATCGGCGACGCACTTCCCACGGGCGAGAATGCTTCAACCACGTAGTTGAGCATCGCGGATTCCACCAGCGGGGCCGCCTGGATCGAGGCGCGCGCATCGGCTTCGCTGCGGCCGTCGAGAATCTGCGCCGAGACGAGGTTCGCGCCGCCGACGATGCCGATTCGCGACAACGCCTGGTCGGCCAGCAACGCGTCAATCTCGCCCAACGTGGCGTCGGCGGCGAAGTCGATGAGCAGCATGCCCGCGATGATCTCGCCCTCCCCTTCCGGCCCGGGCACAACCTGCTCGCGCGAGTACACCGGCAGCACGATCGTCGGTGTTTCGTTTCCATCGAGTGACGCCGGCGGACAGGCGAGGTTCGGGGCCAGCATCAACGCCGCACAGGCGCTGAACGCGGCGATTTTGGGCACTCGCAGGGAACCGAACATGACAGGCCCTCAAGCACCGGCTCGGGACGGCGGCGCACGTCGTCCGACGCGAAATCTAGGCTCGCTGTGCCGCGAACACCCGTCGCGATCGACGGACTGAGTGTTCACCGCCGCACTCCGAAATGCAAGCAAAACCCCGGCTGGGCCGAGATTTGTGCTCCAATTTGACAAGCCGTGGTCCGATAGCGCTCGATCGTCGCCGGGCGATCGTCGGCGCCGCGGGCAGACGGCTTGTCCGAAGCCGCCGTTGGCGGTTCAATGACGGGTTCTTGCAGGAGGATGTCGAATGGTGGGCCGCGCCGACCGCTGCGCCTGTCGCTCCGCCCCTCTTTCCGCATGCTTGCTCGCAGCGCTCGTCGCCGGGTGCAGCAGCGGCTCGCCCGGCGCGCAGCTCTCGATGCGTCCGCCGCGCGCGCAGCCCATCAGCCGGCTCGCCGGGCACGCCCTGGAGCTGCCGAAAGACGGGGAGTTCCTGATCGCGCTGGCGCCGTCGCAACGAGCGCCTGGACTGGACGGCAAGGCCGAAGCGAACGCGCAAGCCGCACCGGGCGGCAGTGGCGACGTCTCCGCGCGCGTCGAGAACGGCGGGACGGCGTCCGGAACGGTCCAGATCGGACACGCCCTTCAG
>JABRWC010000071.1:0-19158 GCA_039961675.1 Phycisphaerae bacterium | reverse complement strand
CGTTCATCTTCCGCAGGCAGTTGCGGGCGCGGACGGAAAGCTCGAACTCGGTGATCGGCGTTTCGAGCAGCTTGCTGCGCGTCTCGCTGCGCTTCTCCGTCGATTCGTCGATAACCATCGAGCGACTGCTCTCCACGTCGCGTAGATACAGGCGGGCGCGGGCGTGGTTGGGGTGCGAGTCGAGCACGCGGCGCAGGCACGCCGCGGCGTCCGCGAAGCGGCCGATGTCCTCGTACAGCACGGCCAGGTTGATGAGCGCGTTCACGTGCACGCGCGGGCGCTCGGCCAAGGCGGCGTACTGCGCGATGGCCCGATCATCCTCGCCGCAGACGTCGTACAGCCAGGCGCAGCGGAACATCGCCTCGATGTGGCCCGGCTGAAGCGCCAGCGCCTTTTCGTAATGCTCCAGGGCCGTCTCGCGGGCGTCGTCGCGCTCGGCCAGCAGACCGCGGACGTAGTGCCACTCGGCGCGGTCCGGGCCGGCGCGCTCATGCTTGCGCAGCAGCGCCTGCGCTGGCGCGGCATCGCCCTTGCGTATGTGGGCGACGGCGGCGCGCATGTCGGCCGAGAGCGCGTCCCAGCCCTTCGACGCCGCCTGCTTGAAATACTCGACCGCGTCGTCGTAGCGGCCGACCGCCAGGGCGCATTCGCCGGCGTAGTAGCGGCGGTACTTGCCATCCTCGGCCTTCGGGAACAACTCCAGCGCGTCGCCGTAATGTCCGACGGCCCAGTAGCCGATCGCGACAGCCAGCATTCGAGCAGGTCCTGGCGACGACTGCGCCGCTTCGCGCAACTGCGCGACGAACGCGTCGCGCGATTGCGGTGAAACGTGCACCTGGTCGGCGAGTTGCTCAACCGTCGCGGGATCGAATGCAGTCAGGTCCAGAAACGAGACGACTTCAGCCGTAGCGCTCGACATCAACCGGTCACTCCGTGAACGCGTCGCGGGGGTCGGGCGATCTTCCGTAATCGAGCTATAATACCCGGCCGCCGCCTGACCTCAAGTGGGCGGCGGGAGCGTGCTGGTGGCCCCGTCGGCCGGTCGGGCAGCGGGTCCAAACGGATCCGCCGCTATCGGATCCCGGGTCGCGAGCCAGGAATCCCGAGATTCCAGCGACGCCGGCCTCACCTGCGCTTCGAGCTCGGATGCCGGCCGAGTCGCGGCGGTTGGTCGTGCTGAACGGCGACGCGGGAGTAGGGCGTACGTTGCGTTGGGACCTTGGCAGTCCCCGCTTTCTTACGGTCGCGGCTCGCAATACGGTCGCGGCTCGGTCGAGGTCGCGGCCGCGGGACGCCCTGGCGCCCCGTCGGATCGCGGCGTCCGGCGGGCAGCCGGATTCGTGCAAAAAGGAAAACGCACGTGGTCGATGCACCGGGCGTCAGCTTCCTCGCCGCCATTCGCGAGCGCGTGCTCGTTTTTGACGGCGCGATGGGCACCAGCCTGCACGCGCTGGAACTGCCGCTGAGCGACTACAACGGGCTGGAGAATTGCAGCGAGATTCTCAGCGATACGCGCCCGGACGCAATCGAGCGCATCCATCGTTCTTATCTTGAGGTCGGCTGCGACGCGGTCGAGACCAACACCTTCGGCGGCATGAAGCACGTGCTGGCGGAGTTTGGCCTGGCGGGTCGTTGCCACGAGCTGAACGTCAAGTCGGCGCAAATCGCCAGACGGGCGGTTGAGGCGTTTTCAACAGCGGAGTGGCCGCGGTTCGTGGTCGGGTCGATCGGTCCGGGCACGAAGCTCATCAGCCTGCGGCAGATTGACTACGACACGATGCTCGACAGCTACTTCGAGCAGGTCCGCGGCTTGCTGGACGGCGGCTGCGACGTGTTGCTGATCGAGACCTGCCAGGACATTCTCCAGACCAAAGTGGCGATCGAGGCGGTCCGCCGGGCGTGGGATCGGTGCGGGCGGCGCACGCCGCTGATGTGCCAGGTCACGATGGAAACGACCGGCACGATGCTGATGGGCACGGAGATCGCCGCGGCGTTGACGGCGTTGGAGACATTCCCGGAAGTGGACGTGATCGGGCTGAACTGCGCCACGGGGCCGCAGGAAATGAGCGAGCACGTCCGCTACCTGGGCAAGTACTGCACGCGGCCGATCAGCGTGATGCCGAACGCGGGGCTGCCGCAGGTGGTGGACGGCAAGCCGCACTTCCCGCTCGCGCCGGAGGAGATGGCCCGCTGGCTGAAGGACTTCGTGGAGCAGGACGGGGTGAGCATCGTGGGCGGGTGCTGCGGGACGACGCCGGTGCACCTGGCGGCGGTCGTGCAAGCGCTTCGACCGGGACGGACGGACGAGCTGCGAACTGCGAAGGACGAACTCAGAAACGCCCGGACACGCGCCATCCGTGACTCGCAGACTCATTCGGCGCCGTTCGCGCTTGGAGGTTCGGTGAGTCCGAAAGCGCGTTCCCCGCTTCACGAGCCCGCGTGCAGCAGCCTGTACTCCTCGACGCCCTACCGCCAGGACAACAGCTTTCTGATCGTCGGCGAGCGCTGCAACACGAACGGCTCGAAGAAGTTTAAGGAGCTGCTGGCCGCGGGCGACGTGGAGGGGATGCTCGAGGCTGCGAACGAGCAGATTCGCGAAGGCGCCCACGTGCTGGACGTGTGCGTGGATTACGTCGGCCGCGACGGCGTGCCCGACATGAAGCTCGTGGTCAACCGCTTCGCCAGCGACGTGACCGTCCCGCTCATGCTCGACAGCACCGAGCCGGACGTGATCGAGGCCGGGCTGAAACTGGCCGGCGGCAAGTGCATCGTCAACAGCGTCAACCTCGAGGACGGCGAGCAGAAGATGGCCCGCGTCTGCCGGTTGCTGCGGCAATACGGCGCGGCCGTCGTCGCACTCACGATCGACGAGGACCCGGTCGAGGCGATGGGCAAGACCGCGGCGCGCAAGCTCGCGATCGCAACGCGCATCTACGATCTGCTGACTTGCAAGTACGGGATTGCCGAGGAAGACATCTTCTTCGACTGCCTTACGTTCCCGATCACGACCGGAAACCCCGAAGACCGGCGGCTGGCGCTGGAGACGCTGGATGCGATCGAGGCGCTGACGAAGAGGTACCCGCGCGTGCAGACGATCCTGGGCGTGAGCAACGTGAGCTTCGGCTTGCAGCCGGCCGCGCGGGCGGTGCTGAACTCCGCCTTCTTGCACGAGGCGTGTGAGCGCGGGCTGACGGCCGCGATCGTGCATGCGGGCAAGATTCTGCCGCGCAACAAGATCAGCACTGAGCGCTGGGAGGCGGCCCTGGACCTGATCTACGCCCGTCGGGCTGATGACCGCGCCGACCCGCTGGAACGATTCATCGGCCTGTTCGCGGCCGGGGAGTCGCTGGGCGAGAAGGTCAAGATGGCGGCGCTGCCGGTCGAGGAGCGCCTCAAGCAGCGGATCATCGACGGCGCGCGCATCGGACTGGAAGCCGACCTGGACGAGGCTCTGCGCCAGTACGCGCCGCTGCACATCGTCAACACGTTTCTGCTCGACGGCATGAAGGTCGTCGGCGAGCTGTTCGGCAGCGGGCAGATGCAGCTTCCGTTCGTGCTCAAGAGCGCCGAGGCGATGAAGGCGGCGGTCGCGTACCTCGAACCGCACATGGAGAAGCTCGGGGGCCAGTCGCGCGGCAAGATGGTGCTCGCGACGGTCCGCGGCGACGTGCACGACATCGGCAAGAACCTGGTGGACATCATCCTCAGCAACAACGGCTACACCGTGTACAACCTGGGGATCAAGCAGCCGATCAACAACGTCATTCACGCGTGGCGCGAGCATAACGCCGACGCGATCGGACTCAGCGGGCTGCTGGTCAAGAGCACACTGGTGATGCGCGACGATCTGGCCGTGCTGAACGAACACGGCATCGCCGCGCCGGTCGTGCTCGGCGGGGCCGCGCTGACGCGCAAGTACGTCGAGGAAGACCTGCGGAAGATCTACAAGGGCCCGCTGTTCTACGCCAAGGATGCGTTCGACGGCCTGCGCCTCATGGAGAAGATCGCCAGCGGACAAGCGGCCGCGGCCGCAGCCGCGCCGCCGGCCGAGGCCGAGTTGGTGGCCGCCGCGGTTCCCGCCGTCGAGACGGTCGAGACGCGCGCCGAGGCCCCCGCGCCCACACTTCAGCGGCGCAGCCTCGAGAAACTCTCGGCGGAGATCGAGCAACGCTACGGCCTCCGAGAGGTCGAGGAGGAGGAGGCCGAGCTCGCCGAACCGCCCGCGGCTGGAGACACGGTTGCGGCGACGGCAAGGTCCGCGCATGCGGCTTCGCTGCGGCCGCGGTCGGACATTGGGCACGAGCACCCCGTGCCGCGTCCGCCGTTCTGGGGCTCGCGCGTGGTGGAGCAGATCCCGCTCAAGGCCGTGCTGGGGTATATCAACGAGACGATGCTGTTCCAGGTGCAGTGGGGCTTTCGCAAGAAGGGCCGCACGTCCGAGCAATGGAAGCGCTTCGTCAACAGCGAAATCCGCCCGCACTACCGCGAGCTGGTCGAGCGCTGCGAGCGGGAAGCGATTCTGCGGCCGCAGGCGATCTACGGCTACTGGCCGGCGAATTCAGACGGCGACGACCTGATCGTCTTCGCCCCGCCGGGCGGGGCGCTGGATCGGCCGGAGCAGCATGGCGAGGCGATCGCGCGCTTCACGTTCCCGCGGCAGCGCAAGCACCCGTACTGGTGCCTGGCGGACTTCTGGCGGCCGGTGGCCGACAGCGTGCCGGACGTGGCCGCGTTCTCGCTGGTCACCGTGGGGCGACAGGTCAGTGAAGCGGCGCGCCAGTGGTTCGCCGAGAACAAGTACCAGCAGTATCTGTTCCTGCACGGGCTCGGGGTCGAGACGGCCGAAGCTTTGGCGGAGTACATCCACAAGCAAATCCGCATGGAGCTGGGTGTTTCCGGCCAGGACGCGCGTGAACTCCAGATGCTCTTCAAGCAGGGATACCAGGGCAGCCGTTACAGCTTCGGCTACCCCGCCTGCCCGCGGCTGGAAGACCAGGCGATCCTGATGAAGCTTCTGGAAGGCGAGCGGATTGGTGTCACGCTGAGCGAAGAGTATCAGCTCGACCCGGAGCAGAGCACGAGTGCGCTGATCGCGTACCACCCGGCGGCGCGGTATTTCAGCGTGCGATAGGGAACGACCGGGCGCCGACGCACACCCACGTCCCGACTCGCGCCGGATCGCAGGATCGACGAAGTCTGGGCCGCTTGCGAGTCAGCGTTCGCACCGACCTGTGAATGCACCCGCTGCGCGACAGCCGTTCGTACGTCGTGCTGCGATGGACGGCGCTCGCTTGCGCTCGCGGTTCTGATGGGTGCGGTGCCGGCCGCATTCGCGGCACAGATTGCGTCCGCGGTTCAGGGGGTTTGCGCACGCCAGCCGGCGAGCCGGCTCGGGGGTGTCAGACGCGGAGGCCGATTCGGGCCGCCGCGGTCAGTTCTTCGAGTTGCCGCAGCCATTCGCGGAACTGCTGGTCGTCGGGCGACGTGCAGCTCGCCTCCATCGCCGCCGCCAGACGCGTAATGTCCGGGTAACCGTACGATCCGCCCGCGCCTTTCAACTGGTGCGCAATGCGCTTGAGCAGCGTCCAGTCCGCGGCTTCCAGCGCCTGCCGGGCGCTTTCGATGCGCGTCGGCAACTCGCCGACGAACTCGGCGACCAGGTCGCGCATGTCCGGGTCGGCAGCCAAGAGCGAAGATCGGAGCGGTTCGGGCGACGCCGACGGCATCGGTGCAACTCCCAGATTATTTCTCGTTCGGGGCTGGTTGGGCCTGTACGCGCGCGCGCGAGGACACACACCGGCCCGTGCGAACGACGGCTTTGCACGTTTTCATCGGATCGTTCCGCGACCGAGTGCGGTAACCGGCCGATCTGCGGTGGGGCGCGAACGGTCGCGGGCGGCGTTCGTACAACCCGGTGTTGCACGCTAGAATGCCGATCTACCGGGCGTTTCGCCCACGGGAGCGAAGAGGATGTGCGGAATCGTTGCCTATATCGGACAGCGCAAGGCGTGTCCGATCCTGATCGAGGGGCTGAAACGGCTCGATTATCGCGGGTATGACTCGGCCGGGCTGGTGGTGATCCGCGACGGCAGGCTCGCGATCCGCCGGGCGGTCGGCCGCATCTCCGTGCTCGAATCAAAGCTCGACCGCGAGCTGGAATCAGCGACGATCGGCATGGCCCACACTCGCTGGGCCACGCACGGGGCGCCCACAGAGAACAACGCCCACCCGCACCGCGACAACAGCGGCAAGCTGGCCCTCGTGCACAACGGGATCATCGAGAACTACCGCGTGCTGAAGCAGTACCTGGCCGGCGAAGGCGTCACCATGTCCAGCGAGACCGACACCGAGGTGCTCGCCAAGCTCGTCGGTCACTTCTACGCCGGGAATCTCGAGGACGCGGTGCGCAAGGCGCTGCGCGAAGTGCGCGGCACATTCGGCATCGCCGTCATTCACGCCGACGAGCCGGGCAAGATCGTCGCCGCCCGTCGCGGAAGCCCGCTGATCCTGGGGCTGGGGCACGGTGAGAACCTGGTCGCGTCCGACGCCGCGGCGATCGTGCAGCACACGTCGCAGGTGATCTACCTGGCGGACAACGAGGTGGCCGTCATCACGCGCGACTCATTCCACACCACGACGTTGGACGCCGCCCCGGTGACCAAGGAGATCGAGGAGATCGAGTACACGCTGGAGCAGCTCGAGCTGGGCGGCCACCAGCACTTCATGAGCAAGGAGATCTTCGAGCAGCCGGAAGCCCTGCGGAACTGCATGCGCGGCCGAGTCGACACCGAGCAGAGCCGCGTGGTGCTGGGCGGACTGACTTCGGTCTCGCGCGAGCTCATCAAGGCCCAGCGCATCATTCTCACGGCCTGCGGCACGGCGTGGCATGCGGCCCTGGTCGGCGAATACCTGATCGAGGAGCTGGCTCGCATCCCGTGCGAAACCGAGTACGCCAGCGAATTCCGCTACCGAAACCCGATCATCGAGGACGGTACGGTCGTGGTCGCGATCTCGCAGAGCGGCGAGACGATCGACACGCTGGCCGCGCTGCGCGAGGGCAAAGACAAGGGCGCGCTGGTGCTCGGCATTGTCAACGCCGTCGGCTCCACCATCGCCCGCGAGACCGACGCCGGCGTGTATTTGCACGTGGGTCCGGAGATCGGCGTCGCCTCCACCAAGGCGTTCTCCGGCCAGGTGACCGTGCTGGCGATGCTGGCCGCGTTCCTCGGCCGCCGCCGGCACATGAGTCAGGAAGAGTGCCACCGCTACCTCACCGAACTGCAACGCGTCCCGGAGCAGATCGAAACGGCGCTGAAGCTCTCATCACAATGCCGGCAGATTGCGGCCGAGTTCGTGGACTCCGAGAACTGGCTGTATCTCGGCCGCGGAAACCAGTATCCCGTGGCCCTGGAGGGCGCGCTCAAGCTCAAGGAAATCAGCTACATCCACGCCGAGGGTCTGCCCGCCGCCGAGATGAAGCACGGGCCGATCGCGCTGATCAGCGAGAACATGCCGGTCGTCGTGCTCGCGCCGCAGGGCCACTGGTACGAGAAGAGCATCGGCAACATCGAAGAAGTGCGCAGCCGCGGCGGGCGCGTGATCGCCGTCGCGACGCAGGGCGACACGGAAATCCGCGAGCACGCCGAGCACGTGCTCTACGTGCCGGAACTGCCCGAGATGCTCTCGCCGCTGATCACCGTCGTGCCGCTGCAACTGATTGCCTACCACGCGGCGGTCTTGCGCGGCTGCGACGTGGACAAGCCGCGGAACCTGGCGAAGGCGGTCACGGTGGAATAGGTGGTCGCGGCCGTCACTCTCGCGAGAGCGCGGGGCCTAGTTGTCCGTTGCAAAAGTGCGGGAGCTCACCCCAAATGGCCTCCAAGACCGGCCTGGAGGCCGGTCCCCCAATGGGAGGACAGTTTTTTCAACGGACTGCTAGGCCCATCGAGCAACCCAGAAAGATCGGAAGCCCGCGCAGAGCGCAAGAGCTGGATTCCCGCGTTCGCGGGAATGACGGCGTGAGCGCAAAGTTGACGTCTTGAGCGCGAAGTTGACGGCGTGAGCGCAAAGTTGACGTCTTGAGCGCGAAGTTGACGGCGGGAGCGCGAAGTTGACGGCGGGATCGCTGCGGAACTTCATGCGCCCCTGAATGATGAGTGATACGCCGGACGTGCGATCGACGCCGAATCGCTCGCCGGCTTTCATTTCCACCTGAATCGCCTACGATCGCGCCGTTCGTCACGCGGAGCGGCGGCCATCGAAAACCGCTTTCCAATTCGCGGCGCCGCCGGCCGGCGCCGGCTCACCGTTGTCACCGCCGCCGCCCTCCATGCGCTCATCTTCCTGTGCTGCGCCGCCGTACCGCTATTCGCCCTGGCGAAGGCCGCGGACTTGCCCGCGAAGGCCCGCTCAACCGAGGCCGCCGGCATGCTCGACTTCGGGCGCTGGCCCGCTCTGCTGGCGACGACCGCCGCGGTCAGCGGAACGGCGGCGATTGTCGCGGTCGTCGTCGGCGCTTTGCTCGCGGTGCTGATCGCCCGCACCGATCTGCCCGGCCGGCGGCTGCTGCTGGCCCTGCTGCTGCTTGCGGCCTGTGTGCCGGGTTACGTGACGATGACCCTGGTCGTCTCCGTCGTGCCGCTGTGGAGGCTCGCCGGGTCAGCGCTGGCCGCGGGCGGGCTGTACGCGCTGGTGCACGCGCCGCTCGCGGCGCTGATTCTCGCCGCGGCGTTACGCAGGGGGGATCGGGAACTTGAAGACCTGGCGCGCCTCGACGCCGGCGAACTGCGGGTGCTCTGGTCCGTGACCTTCCGGCAATGCGGGTGGGCGCTGGCCGCGGCCGGGCTCGTCGTCGCGCTGCTTGTATCCGCCGACTATTCGATCACGGACCTGCTTACGGTGCGGACGTTCGCTGAGGAGGTCTACACGCAATTCGCACTTCAGCGCGCCGGTGTCGCCACGCTGGCACCGTCGCTGCCGCTGCTGGCCCTCGGGCTGGGAGGGATCGCGGCGTTGTGGTTGGCAGCCCGGCGCGGCGCGGGTCCAACGCGCGATTGGCCCCTGGGCGCGCCGCCGCGGACGATACGTCTACGCGTGTGGCGCTGGCCGCTGGCCGGGGCTTGCGCGCTCGTCGTGCTCGCGGTCGCGGCGCCGGTCGGCCGTTCGTTGATGGTGCACATCGAATCTTTCCAGGCTTTTGTGGAATCGCTTGCGGCGCTGCGCGGCGAACTGACGCTGACGGCAACGCTCGCGCTGCTCGCCGCGGCGGTGATCGTCGGCTTGTCGATTGCGCTGGCGTGGGCGGCCGTGCGCACGCGCGTGGCGGCGCTGGCGCTGTGCTGCGGCATGGTGTTGCTTCTTGCGAGTCCGGCGCCAGTGATTGGCATCAGCCTGATTGAGCTGCTGAATCATCCGCATTGGGGACCATGGCTCTACGACACGCCGGCGAGCGTTGTGCTTGGGTACGTCGTTCGATTTCTTCCGCTCGCGATCGTGCTGCTGTGTCCGGCGGTGCAGCGCATACCGGTGGAGATGGAGCTTGCGGCCCGGCTCGACGGATGCGATTGGCTGCATACGCAGCGGCACATCGTCCGGCCGCTGGTGCGTCGCGACGCGGCGACCGCCTTCCTCGTCGTGTGCGTCTTGTGCGTGGGCGAGCTGCCCTGCACCATGCTCCTGGCGCCGCCGGGTTGGACGCCGGTGTCCGTGAGGTCGTTCACGCTGCTGCACTTCGGCGTGTACCGCGATCTGGCGGTGCTGGCGATCGCGGCCGGGCTGGTGATCGTGCCGCCGTGGCTGGGGCTGGTGCTGCTGCTGCGGCGCGGGCTGGAATCGGAGGCGGGACGGGTCACGGTCGGAGACCGCTCCTAGTAGTGACTCATTGAAACGTGACCGTATCCCGGGGTTGAATGCCGCCTCGAACCGCCATCTCAAGCTGAAAACCGCACGCGCGAAACGAGCAAGTTATCGCGAGTCACTACACGGGTGTCCTGTCTCACAAATACGTCCTTAGAGTCGGCGAGTGCAAAGCTCTGCTTTGCGTGGCGAACCAGAGGTATGCCGTCCCCGGAATCATGCCGCGAATTTCTGAGACAGAACGCTAGATTGGGGGACCGGTCTTTGACCGGTCCGTTGCGTCGGGCTCGTAGGTTCGGCGCTGCGGCGACCATCGAACGGGGAGGTCCGTGGAGGCTGTTGTGGCCGTCGAAGGCGGTGGTCCTCTGCTACGGAATTCAGGGAAGCAGAATGCCCGTGGGGTAGGGAGACGATCATGTGCGTTCATCGGTCGCTCGTCGTCGTGTTGGCTTGTTGCGCATTTGCGGGTCTAGCGGGCGTGTCAACCGGCGCCGCCGAACGCACGGTCGTCGTTTACGCGGCGCTGGATCGCCAGTTCTCCGAGCCGCTGCTCCAAGAGTTCACGCGCGCGACCGGCATCGACGTGCAGCCGGTCTTCGACACCGAGTCGACCAAGACGATCGGCCTCACGAACCGCATCCGCGCGGAGAAGGACCGCCCGCGTTGCGACGTGTTCTGGAACAACGAGATTCTGAACACGCTCCGGCTGCGCGAGGAGGGGCTGCTCGAGCCGTGTCGCCCTCCCAATGCCGAGGGATATCCGCCGGAATTCCGCGACCCCGACGGATACTGGTACGGGTTTGCGGCCCGCGCGCGCGTCCTCATCGTCAACACGGACCTGGTGCCGCCGACCGAAATTCCGGCGTCGATCCGCGATCTGGCCAACCCGAAGTGGCGTGGGCGCGTCGGCATCGCCAAGCCGCTGTTCGGAACTACCGCCTCGCACGTCGCCTGCCTGTTCGCGGCGCTGGGCGCCGAGGCGGCCGAGGGACTGCTGGGATCGTTTCGCAGCAACGACATCCGCATCCTGGGTGGAAACAAGGCCTGTGCGGAAATGGTCGGCGCCGGGGCGCTGGCGTTCGCGCTGACCGACACCGACGACGCCGTCATCGAGGTGGACGCCGGCCGACCGGTGCGCGTCGTCTTCCCCGATCAGGACGAGCGCGGAATCGGCGCGCTGCTGCTGCCCAACACGCTGGCGGTCGTGCGGGGCGCACCGCACCCGCGGGAGGCCGAAGCGCTGATTGACTACCTGCTTTCGGCCGAGGTCGAGGCGCGCCTGGCCGCCGGCCCCTCAGCGCAGATTCCGCTGCGCGCCGCGGCCAAGACCAAGTCGCGCGTGGGCGAGCTGGCCGCGATCCGCGCGATGCGCGTCGAGTTTCGCGACGCGCTGCGCGAGTTTGATCGCGCGGCGCGGTACGTCGAGGCGAACTTCTTGGATTAGCAGTCCGTTCAAGAAAACGGTCCGCCCATTGGGGGACCGGCCTCCGGGCCGGTCTTGGAGGCCAATTGGTGTGCGTTCCCGCACTTATGCAACGGACAGTTGGCGCACTTCGGGTTCCTCGCTCGCCGGCCGCCGCCGGGCAGAGGCTCGTTCGCCCCGCTGGGGCTGGTTCTCGCGGGGCTCATGTACCCATGGCTCACGCCTTGGGCTTTGATCTCATGCGGCTCCGCGGCCCTGCGCGTGCCTGCGTTTCCGACGGCTCACGCCGTCCGCCGGGCTTTTTTTGCCGAGTTGCGGCGGGGCCCATGAGCGTGCGCCGCGTTTGCGCGGTTCTCCGCGTGCAGTAGACTCTCGCCGCTCGAGACCTCTATCGCACGGAGTCCACCATGGCGCACGTTCTGCCGCCGATTCGTCCCGTTTGGTCGTCGGGTGGGCGTCGTATGAATTGCAGCCTGGACGCGCGCGGAAGCGCGCGCTCGCAGCGGTGCTCGCCGGTTCCGCGAATCGCCGGCTGGGTGTTCGTAGTCGCAAGCGTAGCCGGGGCCGCCGCCGGCGACGCGCCGCCGGCCGAGCGCCAGCTTCGCCGGGAGGACCTCAAGGCGCTCGCCTGGCGCAGCGTCGGGCCTGCGAACATGGGCGGGCGCGTCGCGGACGTGCGCTTCGAGCCGGGCAACCCCAAGACGTTCTACGTCGCGTTCGCGACCGGCGGGCTGTGGAAGACGACCAACGCCGGCACGACGTTCTCGCCGCTGTTCGACAAGGAGGCCACGTCGTCGATCGGCTCCGTGGCGGTCTGCGACGCGCCGCCCGACTGGCCGGGTTGGAAGGAGGAGGAAGCGGCGTCCGCCCCGCAGCCGTCGAGCTCCTTCGCCCCGGGTTCGGCAAGCACTTCGACGCGCGCGGCCGCAACGTCGCCCATGGGGCAGTCAGCCGCCGCCGCTGCTCCGGCGACGACCAGCACCGCCAGCAGCGCGCCGGCCGACGATGCCTCCAGGGGCAAGGGCAAGATCGTCTGGGTCGGCACCGGCGAGGGCAACGGACGCAACAGCTCGTCCTGGGGCAACGGCGTGTATCGCTCGACCGACGGCGGCGGATCCTTCAAGCACCTGGGCCTGGCCGACTCGCACGACATCCCCGCGCTGGCGGTTGACCCGCGCAACCCCGACGTGTGCTACGTCGCCGCTCTTGGACACCTCTGGGGCGCCAACGCCGAACGCGGCCTCTACAAGACGACAGACGGCGGCAAGACCTGGCGAGCCGTGCTGCAAATCGACGACCAGACCGGCTGCTGCGACGTGTTCGTCAACCCCCAGCAGCCGGATATCGTTTACGCCGCGATGTACAGCCGGCGGCGCACGGCCTGGAGCTTCCGTAGCGGCGGACCGGAAGGGGGGATCTATCGTTCGTCCGACGGCGGCGAGCATTGGACGAAGCTCGCCGGCGGGCTTCCGCCGCAGACCGGGCGCATCGGGCTGGACATCTACGCCAAGAACCCGCGGATTCTGTACGCGATCATTGAGTCGGATGCGGGCGGCACGGGCGTCGCGCCGTTCGACGATCGGCAGCGGACAGGCGGGCTGTTCCGCAGCGAGGACGGCGGCGACACGTGGGCGCGCGTCAGCGACATCAATCCGCGGCCGTTCTACTTCTCAAGGGTGCGCATTGACCCAAGCGACGATCAGCGCATCTACGTACTCGGCTGGGGCCTGAACGTGTCCGACGACGGCGGGCGCACGTTTCGCCCGACCGGCGCCCGCACGCCGCACGTAGACCTGCACGCGCTGGCGATCGACCTCGCCGACCCGCAGCACCTGCTGCTCGGAACCGACGGCGGCGTGTACGTCTCGCACGATCGCGGCGCGACCTGGGATTTTCTCAACCACATCGCCGCCGGACAGTTCTATAACGTCGCCTTCGATCTTTCCGACCCGTACCGCGTTGGCGGCGGGCTTCAGGACAACGGCACGTGGATCGGCCCGAGCGCTACGGGTTTGAGCAGCGGCGGCGGAGACCCGGCGGGCGAGGCCGGAATCACGAACGCCGACTGGCGCGTGGTGAACTGGGGCGACGGTTTCCACCTGGCGTTCGATCCGCTGGACCGCAACATCGTCTATGCCGAATCGCAGGGCGGCGAGTTGGCTCGGATTCATCTCGACAGCGGCCGGCGTCGCAGCATCCGCCCGTCGCCGAAAGAAGGCCAGCCGCGCTACCGCTTCAACTGGAACAGCCCGTTCCTGGTCTCGCAGCACGAGCCGACCACGCTGTACTTCGCCGGCAATTACGTGTTCAGGCTGACGCAGCGGGGAGACTTTCACGAGCGGATCAGCCCGGACCTGTCCACGCGCGACGTGGAGAAGATCGAGACCGTCGGCTCCGAGGCCGAAACGCACGGCACGGTCGTCGCCCTCGCGGAGTCGCCGCTCGCCGCAGGCATGCTGTGGGCCGGCACCGATGACGGCCTCGTGCATCTGACGCTCGATGACGGCAAGAACTGGCGCAACGTCACGCCGCCGCAGGCCGCCGGCCGCTACATCGCGCGGATCGAGGCCTCGCACCACGAGCGCGACACGGCGTACGTCGCGATCGACGGGCACCGAAACAACGACTTTGACCCCTGCCTGGTGATGACGGTCGATGCGGGGACGACCTGGACGTCGATCACCGGGGACGACGTGGAATCGCAGCTTCCGAAGGGCGACATCGTCAAGGTGGCCCGCGAGGATCGGCGCAACCGGAATGTGCTCTACGTCGGCATGGAGCGCGGCATCTTCTACTCGATGGATCGCGGCCGGCATTGGATTTCGTTGAAGAACGATTCGCTGCCCACGGCGCCGGTCGACGACATCCAGCAGCACCCGCGTGAGATGGACTTGATCGCGGGCACGCATGGGCGGTCCGTCTACATTCTCGACGACGCTTCGCCGCTCTCGGAACTATCCCCCGAAATCGTGCAGTCGAAGTTCCACTTGTTCAGCGTCATGCCCACGCGGCCGCGCTTGTTCCTCGACTATGGCGGCCTGTGGAGCGAGCGGATCTTCCGCGCCCGCAACCCGGCAATGGGCGCGAAGATCTCGTACTGGCTGCGCGACTGGAGCGACGAAGGCGTCAGCATCACGATCAGCGATTCCAAGGGTCGCACGGTCCGCTCGCTCGGCGGCGGCGGTCGCCCCGGCGTCAACCGCGTCGTCTGGGACCTCAAGCCGGAGCCGCACGAGGTGATTGGCGCGGCGGATGGTTGGACGTTGCCGTTCGTCGAACCGGGGGAGTACACAGTTCGAGCGACCTGCGGGAAAGACTCGGTGGAATCGAAGCTGACTGTGCTGCCAATGATCGGGACACAGCCCTAGTGTCCTGTCTCACAAATTGGTCCCAAAAGTTGGTGAGCGCAACGCTCTGCTTTGCGTGGCGAACCAGAGGTGGGCCGTCCCCGGAATCATGCCGCGAATTTCTGAGACGGCACACAAGTGCAGCGAACGCGGGTGGTGCTCATCGCGCACGAGAGGCGTCGGCCGGCTGAAGCGGCTTTCGGCGCCTACGCTATCGTCACCAAGCTCAACTGCCGCCGCGGGGGCGGCGCGTACGTCGCCGTCGTCGACCGGGCATACCTCCACCGCGCCGCACGCGCGTATACTTCGCCACCAGATGCCGAGATCGCCGACCCACGTTTGCGCGGCGGGTTCGCTGCGCCTCGCGCGGCGCGCTGGAGCTTCCCCATGAAAGAGCGAAAGACGAATGTTGCCGCCGGCCTGTTCGTGACCGCGACGCTCGCCGTGCTCGCGGCGTCCGCGCTGCTCTTCGGCGGCGGCGCGCGCTGGTTGCCGGGCCGCGGGTCGCAGACGCTGACCGTGAGTTTCGACTCCGCTCCGGGCGTCCGCGCGGGAACACCCGTGCTCGCCAACGGCGTGCCCGTCGGGCGCGTGCGGGCCGTACGGTTCTCGGATGAGGACTCCTGGTCCGGCGGGTGCGTCGCCGAGCTGGCGCTGGATCGCCCCGGCAAGCTCCGCCGCGGCACGCTGGCGCGCGCCACGACTCCGGCACTTGGCGGCCGGACGGTGGTCGAGTTGCTTCCGGGCCCCGCCGACGAGCCGCCGCTGGAGCCGCGCGCCATGTTGCGCGGAGAGGTCGCGTCCGGTCTGGCGTCGCTCCTGCCGCCGAACGTCGTCTGGGCGCTGGAGCGCAATACGGCGCTGGTGGGCGAGGCGGCAGGCGCCGCGGCGCCGCTCCTGGCCGACCTCCAGCGCATCGTCGAGCCGCGCAGCCCGAGCGCCGTGGACATCGTCGGCGGTCCGACCGGAAACCTCGCCAGCGCGATCACGCGCCTGGACGACTCGCTGCGGCGGATCAACGAGCTGCTGGGAGAGGGCGCCGTGCGACAGCGCTTCCACCAGACGCTGGATCACCTGCAAGCCGCAAGCGGCGAAGCCGCAGGGATGATCCACGATTTCCGCGTCGTTGCCGAAGCCGGGCAGAAGTCGATCGACAAGCTTGACGCCGCAGTGGGGCGTCTCGACGCCGCGGTGGTGGCTGCGGATCAGCGCGTGCAGGTGTCGGCGGAGAAGCTCAACCGTGCGCTGGACCTGGCCGCGGAGGTGCTGACGCAGCTCGGTCCTGCGGCGGCGCGGATCGGCCGCGGCGAGGGGACGCTCGGCAAGCTCATCTACGAGGACCGCGTATACGAGGCCCTGCTGCTGTCCCTCATGCGCACCTCGCCCCAACGGCCGTGAGCGCTCGGATCGAAATCGACGGGTCGAAAGGCGAAGGCGGCGGGCAGATTCTGCGAACCGCGCTCGGGCTGGCGCTGGTCACCGGCCGGCCGTTTCAGATTCGCAACATCCGCGCGCGGCGCAAGAACCCGGGGCTGATGCGGCAGCACCTGGCCGCGGTGCGGGCCGCGGCGGGAATCGGGCAGGCGACCGTCCGCGGCGCGGCGCTGGGGTCGTCCGCCTTGGAATTCGAGCCGGGAGGCGTCAAACCGGGCGAGTTCCGGTTCGACACGGGCTCGGCGGGCAGTGTGACGCTCGTGCTCCAGACGGTTCTGCCGGCGTTGATTGCGGCAGCGGCAACGTCCCGATTGGTCTTGCGGGGCGGAACGCACAATCCGTTCGCGCCGCCCGCGGAATTCCTGGAGCGCAGCTTTTGCCCGATTCTGGCGCACATGGGTCCCAAAGTGCGAATCGAGCTGCGGAAGCACGGCTTTTTTCCGGCGGGCAGTGGCGAGATCGAGGTGACCGTTGAACCGGCGGGAGCGCTGGGACGCTTGGAGCTGATGGAGCGCGGGGCCGCGCGGTCCCAATCGGCGCGGGCGATCGTGTCGCGCTTGCCGTCGTCGATCGCCGAGCGTGAGCTGCGCGTTCTGCGTCAAAAACTGGCGTGGCCCGACGAGGCGTTCGTGGCGCAGACGGTCGTGGACTCGCCAGGCCCTGGCAACGCCATCCTGCTCGAAATGGCGTTTGAGGCGGTGACCGAAGTCGTGACCGCGTTCGGCTCACGCGGCATGCCGGCGGAGAGCGTCGCGCACGCAGCAGGGGAGGAGGCACGGCGATATCTTGCATCAGACGCGCCGGTCGGCCCGCATCTGGCCGACCAGCTCCTGCCGCCGATGGCGTTGGCGGGCGGCGGCATTTTCCGGGCGACCGAGCTGACGCCGCACGCCGTCACCAACATCGAGACGGTGCAGCGATTCATCGATGTGCCGATCCAGACGCTGCGCGAGCCGGGTGGCGCGTGGCGGGTGTCCGTAGGTGTGCGGTAGCGACGTGGTCTACTCGCGCGAACCGATTGAACGCTGACGGATCAGTTCGTCCAGCGCTGCAAGCGCCCGCTCGCGGCTGGTCAATCGCTCATCGAGCTGTCGGGTGTACAGCTCATGGAGCAGCTCGCGGAATAACGGCCCGGGCTCGAGGCCGCGGGCGAGGAGGTCTTCGCCGCCGACCCATGGCGCGGGGGCTACCGCTTCGGGCGCGATGGACGCGATGCGCTCATCGAGCGCCTGGCGCCGCGCCTCTCCGTCCGGGAGCGCGCGGTAGCGCGATTCGACGAACGCCCGGAGCAGACCGAACGCGGCGTGGGCCATCAGACGCTTCAGTTCGGCCAGCGACGGCAGGCGCGGCTCGTCGAGGTCGGATTGGTGCGCGATGAGCCAGGCGACGGCTTCGCGCTGCTCGTTGGAACACGCCAGCGAGCGGCAGATCACCTGGACTTCCGCGTCGCCGCGATCCGCCAGAAGCGCGGCCAATGCGAGCACGAACGGCGCTTCGGCGGGCAGCAATCCGAGCCGGCGCTGCGCCGCGGACGTCTGCGCCGGACCCCAGCACGCGTCGCGCCACAGGTGCGGCAGCAGCCCGCCTTTTCGGAGCCAGGCGAACGCCGAGGCGCGGCTGGGATGCGATAGCATCCGCTCCAGCTCGTCGCGCACTCGCTCGGCGACCACGTTCGCGAGCATGGCGGCGTGCCGCTGGACGGCGGTGAACGTGCGCGCTTCGATCTCGAAACCGAGCCGGGCAGCGAAGCGCACGGCGCGGATGAGCCGCAGGTAGTCCTCGGCGAAGCGCTGCTCGGGCTCGCCGATCGCGCGGACCTGGCGGGCCAGCAAATCGGCGCGCCCGCCGACGTAGTCCAACACGTCCATCGACAGCGGGTCGAGGAACATGCCGTTGATCGTAAAGTCGCGCCGCTGCGCGTCGTGCTCGGCGTTGGTGAACTCGACGCTGCTCGGTCGCCGCCCGTCGAGGTACGCGCCGTCGGTGCGGAACGTGGCGACCTCGATCCAGCGGCGGCGCTTGTGCACCAGCACCACGCCGAACTGCGCGCCGACCAGCCGCGTCTTCGGGAACAGGGCACGGATACGTTCTGGCGGCGCGTCGGTGGCGACGTCGTAGTCCTTGGGCGCAAGGCCGAGCAGCAGGTCGCGCACGCAGCCGCCGGCGAGCAGGGCGGCGTGCCCCGCGTCGCGCAAGACGCGGACGATCTCGACCGCCGCGGCAGAGTCGCGCGGCAGAAGAATCTTCGGGTGTTCGGAACGAGTCACGGACGCCGATTCTACCGCGATTGCAGGGATCGCGGCCGAAGGTTGGTCCTGCTGGGGATGGCGGTCGGAGACCGCCCCTGCGGATGCGCGGGCGGGTCAGACCTGGATGCTCAGGCCGGGCTGCGCTGCGCCCGGCGTCGCGGCGGACGCGGCCGCAGGCGCGGGTGCGGTCACGGCCGGCGGCCCGGACGCCTCGGCGAGCTTCTGGATCACGAGCTGCCAGGTCTCGCGCTGATGGCGCAGGATTTGCAGCGCTTCCTCGGCGGGCTTGCAGTCGCGCAGCATGTTGGCGTCGACGAGGCGGCGGTAGATGAAGTGATACAGCGCGGCCATCTGGTCCACGAGCGCCGGGTTGACCTCGCGGCGCAGACCATCGCTCATCTGAATGACGATCCGCTGGGCGCGCTCGAAGGCATTGAATGCGCCCTCGATGTCCTTGTGGCTGAGCGAGTCGATTCCGCGCAGCGTGAAGCGGATGGCGCCGTCGAGCAGCATCATGTGAAGCTGCTCCGGCGGCGCGGTCAGCACCGTGTTCTTCAGGTACTCGTACGATCCGTTGGCCGTCGTGCTCATCGTGTTACCGTATCGGCTCGCGCCGGCCGCGCGTGAAATCTGGCGATTCCCGGTTGGGGGACCGGTCTCTGACCGGTCTTACACAACCGATTCATCGGACCAACTTTACAGAGTCCTTGGGGGACCGGTCTCTGACCGGTCTTACACAACTGAATCATCGGGCCAACGTTACAAAGTTCTTGGGGGACCTGTCTCTGACCGGTCTTACACAACCGATTCATCGGGCCAACTTTACAGAGTCCTTGGGGGACCGGTCTCT
>JABRWC010000070.1:0-8986 GCA_039961675.1 Phycisphaerae bacterium | reverse complement strand
CAGCGCACATCGCGTACGAGACAGGTCGTCGCGACGGAAGAATACAAGCTCAGCCCGCCAGGCGTTCCCACCCTCGCCGGACGAGTTGAAGCCCGTGAACGCAAGTTTCGAACTCCTGACTCAGTTGGAGCAGAACTTCCCCCGGCGGCTCGGCGCCGCTATCGCTCAGCCCCCCGGCAATTCCGTACGAGCGTTTGCCCTGGAGCAGGTACTCGTTCAGGCGATCCGAACCTTGCTTTCGAGCGCGCAGGTTTTCCGGGTAGACGCCCGCCCAGAAGAGCGTGAAGTCCCCGATGTAGCGGTTGATCGTGCGGACGCGGGTGTTCCGATCCACTTCCGGGCCGAGAAATCCCTCGGCCTCCATGCGTGAGACTTCACGGATCGTGCTCCCGTCCACGCCGCGTAGGCGGTAGATGCGGTCGACGTGCACGAATTCGAGCAGCAGCGTGCTCAGATAGTCGGTGAGCCGGGGGTTGCACACGCCGAGTTCGCTGAAGAAGACCTGTTCGGTCAGGCCCGAAAACAGTCGCCGCAGTTGATCGTCGTTGGAGACTTTCCAGAGCATCGCCCGGCCTCGCTTGTGTATCCCTCAATTGAGATTATTCCACTGAGGGTCGCTGAGGATCAAACTTTCCCTGAATCGAGACCGCGTGCCGTAGCGGTTTTCGGTCGTGTCCGCCCCGCCGCTACGTACGAGACGACCTGCATGGGGCAATGGGCGCCGGGCGACGGAGCCCGGGGTCGCTCACGCGACGCCGGGACCTGGAGAGGGGGCGTCGGACGGCGATCCGCGGTGGCGCATCCCGCGGCGTGGCGGCGGCATCATGCCTTCCGGGCGGCCGAAGATCATCCGGCCGGCGGAGGTCTGTAGGACGCTGGTCACAACGAGCGTCACCTCTTCGCCGATTCGGTCGCGGGAGTTCTCGGCCACGACCATGGTGCCGTCCTCGAGGTAGCCGACGCCCTGCCCCGGTTCCTCGCCGGGCTTGATGATCTTGACGGCGAACGCTTCGCCCGGGAGCACGACCGGCTTAAGCGCGTTGGTGAGATCGTTGATGTTGATCACGTCGACGCCGCGGAGCTGCGCGATCTTGTTGAGGTTGTAGTCGTTGGTCATCACGCGGCCGTCGAGCTTCTTGGCCAGGGCGACGAGCTTCTGGTCCACGTCGCCGACGTCCTCGACGGGCGGCAGGCGCGCGTCGGAAATGCGGATTTCGATTTTGTCGTTGGTCTGGAGCTTGTTGAGCATGTCCAGCCCGCGGCGCCCGCGGTTGCGCTTGAGCTTGTCCGAGCTGTCCGCGATGGTCTGAAGCTCCTGGAGCACGAAGCGCGGGATGATCAGCGGGGCGTCGATGATGTTCGTTCCGGCGATGTCCGCGACGCGGCCGTCGATGATGGCCGATGTGTCCAGCAGCATGGGACGCGCGCCGCGCGTCTGCTTGGCGAACTCGACATACGGGATGACGAAGCGGATGTCGTCCTTGGTCTGGAGGATGAAGCTGACCGCCAGATAGCAGCACGGCAGCCCGACCAGCAGCTTGGTCCAGACCACGGCCGAATTTCCGCTCAGGCTCGGCGCGAGCGCGTCGACGAGCATCTGCACGACCAGCCCCAGGCCATAGGCCGCGACCGTTCCGACCAGCAGACCCAGAAACGCCCCCGACAGCGCCGCAAGCGACTTCCGCGGCAGGAACACGTCGATCGCGATCACCACGCCGGAGAACGCGATCGCCGCCAGCATGAAGTACACGGCGTAGCGCGACGAAGGCAGCGACTCTTCGGACTGGCTCGCGACCGCGGAGAAGGCAACGGCCGCGATCAGGATCACGAACATCGCGCGCAATCCCCAGAGCAGCATGGCCGGCTCCTGTATAATCGCGCCGCGCGCCTACAGGCGCGGAGCGCGCGGTGATGAAATCGAACGACGCTCATTCTATCAACGCCGACGACGGCCCGCGAAGCGCGGCTGGGCGACCGATCCCCCGCGGCGATACGCCGGCGACTGCGGACTCCGTCCCGCGGGGCTGCGGTGGCCGCGAAAAGCCTCGCGCCGCCGACGTGCCGACGCTCGAGCGGCACTCACTCGCTCTGCAACACCTCCGCGACTCTGATCCGCGGATGTCCGCACTGATCGATCGCATCGGCCCATTCAACCCTACGATCACCCGCAATCCCTTCACCGCGCTGGTCGGATCGATCATCCACCAACAGATTTCGATGCGTGCCGCGACCAGCATCCAGTCCAAGCTGCGAGCCGTTTGCGCCGGCGGCCGCATCCGCCCGCAGACGCTGCTGGCGCTCGACGTGCGGCGGCTGCGCGGCGCGGGCCTCTCGCGGCAGAAGGCCGGTTACCTGCTGGCGGTCGCCAAGAGCTTTGACGACGGCGTGCTGAGCGCGTCGCGGCTTCGCCGGATGTCGGATGCAGAGGTCATCGAGGCCGCCACCGAGCTTCCCGGGGTCGGCCGATGGACGGCCGAGATGCTGCTCATGTTCAGCCTGGAGCGGCCGGACGTCTGGCCGGCGGACGATCTGGGGCTGCGCAGCGCCCTGCGGCGGTTCCTGCCGCTTCGGGAGCTTCCGACGCCGCGCGCCGCCCGGCCGCTCGGAGATCGCTGGGCGCCGTTCCGCACCTACGCCTGCTGGTACCTGTGGCGCAGCCTGGAGAACCCCGTGCTGCCGGGCATTGCCGGGGCGCTCTGAGGCGAATCAATCCAGCCCGCCCTTGAGCGGCTTCTTGCGCTTCCGGGGCGGCGCGGCTGCGTGCGGGTGGTGAGTCTCAGCATGAGGGCCACCGGGGGGCGCGGCATCGGCTGGGGCCGGAGCGGCGATCCTCATGGAAAGTGATATCCGCCGCTGGCCGGCATCTACGGACTTCACGCGCACCTGAATCACGTCGCCGACTTTGGCGACGTCGCCGGGCGCACGGATGCGCCGGTCGCTCATCTCCGAGATATGGACGAGTCCTTCGATTCCTTCTTCCAGCTCAATGAACGCGCCGAACTCGGTGAGCTGCTTGACGCGGCCGGAGACGACCGCGTCCGGCGCGTAGCGTTCCTGGACGCCGCTCCACGGGTCTTGAGCCAGCGCCTTGAGGCTCAGGCCGATCTTGCGCTTTTCGCCGTCAACGGAAAGCACAGCGCAGCGAACCGAATCGCCCTCCTTGAGCACGTCGCGCGGGTGGCGCACGCGCTGCGTCCAACTGATCTCGCTGACGGGGATCAGACCCTCGACGCCGGGCTGGAGCTCGACAAACGCGCCGAAGTCCGCCAAGCGGACGACGGTGCCGGTGACCTGGTCGCCCACGCGGAAGTTGCTCGGCGCCAGTTCCCACGGATCGGGTTCGAGCTGTTTCATGCCGAGCGAGATGCGGTCTTTGACCAGATCGATCTTCAGGACCTTCACCTCGACCTGTTGGCCGGGCTTGAGCACGTCCTGCGGGTGCTTGATGTGCCCATGCCGGATGTCGCTTACGTGCAGCAGACCCTCCAGCCCCCCCAGATCGACGAACGCACCGAAGTCGGTCAGTCGGCGCACGACGCCGTGGCGGACCTGCCCAACCTCCAGCGAGACCTTGAGCTGCTCGCGCTGCGCGGCGCGCTCGCGCTCCAGCAACCGGCGGCGGCTGACGACCAGCGACTTGCCCTTGCGGTCGATCTCCGAAATCTGGCACTCGAGTCGGCGGCCGATGTAGGCGGCGAAATCCTCGACGCGCTCCAGCTCCACCTGGCTTTTGGGCATGAACGCGCGCAGCGGGCCGGAGACCAGCTCCAGTCCGCCGAGATTGACGCCCGTCACGCGGCCTTCGATCACGTCGCCCACGTTCAGTGACGACAAGTCCGCTTCGAGCCGCGCTTCGCGCAGCGAAAGCCGCATCAGTCCCGACTCCGCGTCGATGCCCTGCATGACGAAGTCGTACGCCTTGCCGGCCTCCGGAGGGTGATGCTCCTCGAATTCGGCCAGGCTGACGAACGCTTCGCTCTTGCCGCCGATATCGACGAACACGTCGTCGCCGCGGATTTCGAGCACGCGCCCGTGGACGCGGCCCTTTTCGTCGGCGGTCGCCCTGGCGGGAGCGTGCGCGGCCATTCGCTCCAGCTCCTCGGGCGTGAGATCGCCGATCTCCCGCGCCAGCTCAAGGCGAACGGCTTCGTTGTCGACGTGTCCTGGGTCGATATTCACGTGTGCACCGAATTCGGGGTTCTGCAAGGAGTTGCACCGCCCGGCGGTCGTGCGGTCGTCGCCGCCTTCCGGAGGCTATTCTGACTTTGAACGCGGCCGCGCGTCAAGACCGAGTTGGCGGCGGCGCCAACGCGCAGCGTGTCGCGCGACTCCCCGCTGGCGCCCGGGGCGCAAGGAGAAGGGGACGAACGCTGATCACGCCCGTCCCCTTCGGATTCGTCAACTCGCCGCGTTCCGCGTTACGGAACGATGAACGAGTCGGTGTTCACCAACGATGCAAGGTCATTCAGCTGGGCGCGCTTGTAGTTCTGCCCCAGCAGGCTGAACTTCGGATTGTCGTAGCCGGTCATGACCGTGTAGATGTTGTCGTTGTTCACGCCGATGATCGGCTTCTTGCCGAACTCCGCGTGACCATCGACGAACAGCACGTTTTGGCCTTCCTGCGTGTGGTTGGCGCTGTTGTACGGACGCCACTTGTCGATGTTCTGCGCCAGGATCAGCGTCGCGTCGCTTCCCATGTCGGCCTCGGTGGCCATGTTCACGCCGCTCCAGTCGTCCTGCGTCCAGGCCGTATCGCTCTGGGTCGTGCCGGCCTTGCAGTACGGACCCTTGTCGGCCGAAATCGGCATGCGGACGTCGAGGGAAGTCCGCGGCTTGCCGCGGCGGCCGTAGGGAACCTGGTAGCCGTAGCTCAGGTTCAGGAAGCTGCGGAAGTCGAAGCGGTTACGCCCGGGCTGCGCCGCCTTGGGCGTGCTGCTCTCGTAGTTGCGCAGGTCGTCCTCGACGTCGCCGGCGCTCGGGCAAACGAACGAACCGGGCGTCGAGTTCCCGGAAATAATGAGCATGAACAGCGAGCGGCTCGGGTGGTTCGTGCGCGAGTTCGTGGTCGGGCTGGTCGGCTTCTGGTAGTCCTTGCCCATGTTCTTGACGAAGACGACCGCGCTGTTGTACGGCGGCGAGCCGTCCGCGTCGTCCACCTCCGCGCCGTTGTAGTGGATCGGGAACCAGTCCGCGTTGTCGTTCGAGTAAATGTGCATGCCCTGGCCCAGGCCGCGCTCGTTCGAGGCGCAGACCGCGCGCTTGGCCAGTTCGCGGGCGCGAGACAGGCTCGGCAGCAGGATGGAGATCAGCAGGGCGATGATCGCCACCACGACCAGCAGCTCAATCAGGGTGAACGCTCTCTTTTTCTTCATGACGACCTCCTGAACCATGAGTCCCAACGACCTCTTGCCGCAGCGGGCGGTCGGACTGTCGCGCCGAGGGCGCCAGCCGATCTTTGAATGTACGAGTCCGCACGAGAGCCTCGCCGAAACGGCACGTTCCCGGCGCGTCTCGTTCGCGCGACCCGGCCGCCTGCTGGTCCGCGCAAGCTCAACGTGAGCCCGCGCAGCGTTCTCCGTGTGGGCGCGGAGAAACACGGCGGTTAAGCACGAGTGATTCTGTCCGTGAGAGCGCCGAGCCCGAGCGAAAAGCGCTCGGCTGCGTCGGCAATCGGGCAGGACGGCTACGGAACCACGATGCGAATTAAAACGTATGATTGCCAGTCAGTTACAGCGAACCGGACCGTCGTATGAGTATGTATGAATTCCAATAAATGGCTGTTCGCTGCGTCCTGTCCAAATCTCACCACCAATAGGGTAACCGCCCCATCCGCGATGTCAAGCGGATTTCCGGCGGCTACCCGCTGGCGACAATTGACTGATGGTCGATCTCCCGCGGACGCCAGCGCCCCACCCCTCCGACCGCGGCACTGACCAGGTAGGGAACCTCAATCTCCCCGGGCATCCCCCGTTGGTGGCGCTCGATCGCGAGCGTGGACCAGCCGATTTGGTCGGTCGCCAACGGGTCGAAACCGAAGATCAGGGCTCCATAGTCGACGATATCCTCCGTCGCAGCCTCGGGTCCGTTCCGGATCACGAGTCGTAAAGCATTTACGAGATTCAACTTAAGTTTCTCGGCCACAACGGGCTGGCGGACGATCTGTCCCACGTATGGCGAGCAACCGTTGGCGTGAAAGCGCGCCGGATGTTGAATGATCGCATGCGATAAGTTCTTCAAGCTACAGGACATACCGGCGATCTTGTGGGTTTTGAGCAGCGCCACGTTGATCACCGCGTCCGCTTCGCTCCAGTAACGGGCCAGCGGCTCGCGCCCGTCACCAACCTCCACGGACCCGTCCCAGCCCGACGCAGCTTTCTGGCACCCAGCGCGCTCGATGACGTACTCCGGCACCTCGACCAACGTGATCGCTCGGCGCTGGAACCCGGCCGCCTCCAGGCGATCCACCAGGGTGAGAGCGAGCGCGTTGTTCGTGTCCAACTCTCGCGCCCCGACCGAGTTGAACTTCACCGCGATCCGCTCCGGTGCGCCAAGGATGCGCCGCCAGGACAGCGCCGCAGTCGGCTCCCCGGTGAGCCGGCGGACGCCGGCGTCGATCATCTCCTCGAACACCAACGGGTCATCGGTCGATGCGGTGACGGCCCGCTCGGAACGTACCGACACGACGCGCGACTGCGGACCGTGGCGCTCGACCCACCACGGCGGAGCATACTGCGTGGCCGGCGACGAAGCGGTCTGTGACGCCGCGGCCGGCTCCTCGCCGCTGGCGCGACGCTGTGCGAGAAGCACCGCCGCCGCCGCTCCGCGCAGCAGCAGCTCGCGGCGCGTGAGACCGCAGCCGGCGGCTTCCGCTTTGACCCGCTTTTGCGCCATCGCTAGTCTCTATCGGTGCGCGCACCGCCGCGGATGAGGATGGCCGATGTCAGCAGACCCCGTCGCGCAGCGCTGGGAACGATACCGCCGCGTGCTCGCGGATTACAGGCAGGACCACCTGCTGCGCTTCTGGCCGGAGCTTAGCCCCACGGATCGAACCGCGTTGCTCGACGACCTCGATCAGGTTGATTTCGAGCGCTGCGCGCCGCTCGTGGAGACGCTCGTGCGGCGGCGACCGCCGGTCCACGTTCCGGAACGCATCGAGCCGCCCGCGTGCCTTCCGGCTGCGCCGAGCGGAAAGCTCATTGACCGGTACGCCGAGGCGCGAGTTTGCGGCGAACAGGCGATCGCGGAAGGACGCGTGGCGGCGTTCACGGTCGCCGGCGGACAGGGCACGCGTCTCGGGTACGACGGCCCCAAGGGGGCTTTTCGCATCACGCCGGTCCGAGACGCGAGCCTGTTCCAGTGGTTCGCCGAGTACCTCCGCGGCGTGCGGCGGCGTTACGGCCGAACGGCGCCGTGGTACATCATGACCAGCCCGTCAAACCACACCGCGACGGTCAGGTTCTTCGAGCAGCACGGGCATTTCGGTCTCGATCCCGGGCAGTTCATGTTCTTCCAGCAGGGGCAGATGCCGGCCTTTCAGCGCGACGGCCGAATCGCGATGACGGCGCGGCATCGCCTGGCGCTGTCGCCGGACGGTCACGGGGGAAGCCTGAGCGCGCTGCGAAAGAGCGGCGCGCTAGACGACATGCGCCGGCGCGGCGTCGAGTACATCAGCTACTTCCAGGTGGACAACCCGCTCGTCCGCTGCGTTGATCCGGTGTTCATCGGGCTGCACGTGCGCGGCGGATCGGAGATGTCGAGCAAGGCCGTGGCCAAGGCGCACGATTTCGAGAAGGTAGGCGTATTCGCCGATCTTGATGGCCGGCTCGGCGTGCTGGAGTACAGCGACCTGCCGGAAACGCTCGCGACCGCTCGGAACCCCGACGGCACGCGGCGCTTCGACGCCGGCAGCATTGCGATTCACGTGCTCAGCCGCGGCTTCGTGGAGCGGCTGACGCAACCCGGCTCGGGAATTGAGTTGGGCTGGCACCGCGCGGACAAGAAAGTCGCGATCATCGACGAGCGCGGCCAATTGACGGAGCCGCGTGAGCCGAACGTGGTCAAGCTCGAACTGTTCGTGTTCGACGCGATTCCGCTGGCGCGCAACCCGCTCGTTCTGTTCACGCGCCGCGAGGAGGAGTTCTCGCCGGTCAAGAACGCCGACGGCGTCGATTCGCCCGCCACGGCTCGGCGCGACCTGGTGCGCCGCGCCGCCCGCTGGTTTGAAGCCTGCGGCCTCGCCGTGCCACGCGCGCCGGACGGCGAGCCGGCCGTACCGATCGAGATCAGCCCGGCGGTCGCGCTGGACGCCGAGGACCTGCGCGGGCGCCGCTCCGAACTCGCATCACTGGACTTCCGCGCACCGGTGCTGTTGGCGTGATAGCAGCTCGCCGCGAAGCTTGTACGCCCGCGCGCGGACCGCGAGGGAGAGCTACGTGAGCGCGCAGCCGCAGAGCCTGGCCGTACCGTACCGGATCGAGACGCCGCGGCTCGTCATCCGCTGTTACGACCCGGCGGACGCCCCGCTGCTGAAGGCCGCCGTGGACGCCAGCGTCGAGCATTTGCGGCCGTGGATGCCGTGGGCCGCCAACGAGCCTCAATCGCTCGAGCAGAAGATCGAGTTGCTGCGGAGCTTTCGCGGCAAGTTCGACCTGGGGCAGGAATTCCCGTTCGGCATCTTCTCGCCCGACGAGCGCGAGCAACTCGGCTCGACCGGCTTTCACCCGCGCGTCGGCCCGCAGGCTCTGGAGATCGGCTACTGGGTGCGTGTGGAGGCCGTGAACCGCGGGATCGCGACCGAGAGTACGGCGGCGCTGACGCGCGTCGCGTTTGAACTGCTGAAGCTCGAACGGCTGGAAATCCGCTGCGACCCGGCCAACGCGGCCAGCGCCGCGGTCCCGCGCAAGCTCGGCTACCGTCACGACGCGACGCTGCGTCGCTGCATCATCAGCGGCGTCGAGGGCAAGCTGCGGGACAGCATGGTCTGGAC
>JABRWC010000069.1:0-49873 GCA_039961675.1 Phycisphaerae bacterium | reverse complement strand
ATTCGCAGCCAGTCCTTCAGCTCGGACTGGATGTCCCAGGTCTTCTCCGATTCCAGCTTCGCGTCCGAGATGCTCTTGCGGTCCTCGCGCACGATCACGGTCAGCAGGTCGTTGACCTGGATCATCCGCATGTCCGGCAGGCGCACGGCGATCAGCGACGTGTCCAACAGCACAGGGTTCATCAGCGGACGCGCGGCGCGCGCGCTTCCGGCGCCGCCGCCTGTTTGCGGCGCGGCACGCCCGGCATTCGGCGCGTTTCCGTTGGCGCGCGCGGGGGCCGCGGCGGACTTGGCGCGCCCCCCGCCGAACAGCGAGTTGCTCTGCGCTGACGCGGTCGCTGCCAGCAAGACCGCCACCGTGCACGCGCCGCAGATCGCCGTCTGGGCATACTTCGTCCGCGTCGCCATGCGCTGGCTCACAGCCCGTCCTCCGCTAGTTGAACGGTTCCGACCCCTACCACAACGCCGCGGACCTCGCGCCGATCCTTGCGCGACTCGCCGAGCCGTACGCGCACGCTGTCGCCGTAGCCGCCGGAATCCAGCGCGACGCCGACCGCCCGGACCGCGACCGGCCCGGCCGACACGACCGAGACGGGGCGCGAGCGTTTGACCATGTCCGCCGACTCGACATCCTGCGCCTTGAGCATCTCACCCGCGGTTACGAAGCGCGCCACGCGCTGCCCGACGACCTGCTCCGGCTGCGTGAAACCGGCGTCGGCGTCGTCGGCGGTAAAGATCCGCTCTGCAACGTCGATCGCGTCGCGCGCGATGTACCCGCCGATGTTCAGCGGCCGCGCCGCGACGATCACGCGCCGGACGAGCCGAACGTCGGCGCTGATGCGCAGCGAGTCGTGCTTGCGTCCGTCGCGGCGGATCGAGACGCGAAACTCTCTCAGCCCCAGCCGGGGCCCACGCTCGGCCTGGATCGAGAACTCGAACGGCGGCGAGCTGAGCTGCAAGAATTCCTGGCTGGCGCGTTCAAAGACGACCTCGACGCGGCCGCCGTCCGGCCCCAGCTCGCGCTGCGCGAACGCGCGGACGGCGTCGGCGAGAGTCTGCGTCGCGGGCGGGGCGGCGGCACCCGTCGCCAGCAAGGGCGGCGCTTCGGGAGGAGCGGGAGACGTTTCTTCCGTTGCCGCCGGGCCGATCACGACGTGACACACCAGCGCGCCGTTGACCAGCACGCGCGTCATGTTCACGCCCAGTTCCGCGAGCCGACTCACGAGTTGCTCGTGGCTCAGCTCCAGTACGGCGCTGTCCACGGGTTTCGCCAGCACAGGTTGCTTGCCGACGGCCTCGACCAGTCGCGGGTCGGCCTGCGAGAAATCCAGCACGTCCGCCAGCGTGACGGTCGTGCCGCGGACCGTCGCCTGCGCTTGCAGCCGCAGCGTGCTGACCTGCGGCTCGACCAGGTCCGCGGCCGTTGCGGGAGCGATCAGCCCGAGGGCCGCGAAAAGCTGGATGATGGTTCGCATTTCGTCACCTCCGTGCGGCGTTCAGTTCACTCGCTCTAGCGGCGCAGGTTTGCGACAACCTGGAGCGCCTGGTCGGCGGTCTCGATCGACTGCGAGTTCATCTGGAACACGCGCTGCGTCTTGATCAGCTCGACCAGCTCGGTGACGGCCTCGGTGGTGCTGAGCTCGAGCGTTCCCGGCAGCAGCGTGCCAAGGCCCTGCTCGCCCGGATTGCCTTCCACCGGCTCGCCCGAAGCGTCGCTTTGCAGGTACACGTTCGAGCCGTACTGGATCAGGCCGCTGGGGTTCGGAAACCGCGCGAGCTGAATTTGTCCCAGGAGCTGCTGCTGGCCGTCGGCGCCAAGGGCGGTGATCTGGCCGTTGCTGGTCCACGACACGTCCGTGGTCGGGACCTCCTCGGGGATCGTCGGAGAGTCCTTCAGCCGGTAGCCGATGCTGTTGCCCAGCACCAGCTCGCCGTCGGCGTTTCGCACAAAGTTGCCCGCGCGTGTGTAGGCAATGCGCCCGTCCGGCAACTCGACTTGCAAGAAGCCGTCGCCCTGAATCATGGCGTCCGTACCGATGCCGGTCTGCATCGCGGAGCCTTGGCGGAACATCAGTTGCGTGTTGCTGATCGCCACGCCCAGGCCGATCTGCGTACCCAACGGCGAGGTCGTCTGGTCGCTGGTCTGCACGCCGGGCTGGGCGCGAAGCTGGTACAGCAGGTCCTGGAAGTTGGCCCGCGAGGACTTGAAGCCGACCGTCTCGGCGTTCGCGATGTTGTTCGCGATCACGTCGATCTTGGTCGACAGCGCCTGCATGCCTGTCGCCGCGGTATGAAGCGCCGTAATGGCCATTGATTCGCATCCTCTGCGGCGGACCGCGTCGTCGCGGTCGCCGCTTCAAAGCCCTGCTACGCGTCAGACCGTGGCGGCGAAGTTGATCACCCGCGCCGCCGTCTGGTCCTGGAGCGTGAGCATCTGCGCATTGAGCTGATACGCACGCGCCGCCTCCAGCATCGAGGCCAGCTCGCGGATCGGCTCTACGCCGGAGGCTTCCACGTGTCCGGAGACAACGTGCGGCTCGGCCGGCGTTTGCTCCACGCTTCCCGCGGCGTAGCGCCCCGCGCCGGCATGCCGCAGGCCGCCCGGGTCGGCCACGTCCACGACAGCCAGCCGACCGACCGTGAGCCCGCCCTGTTGCACCTTGCCGTCCTCGTCGAACGAGACCGGTCCGCCATGCGGGTTCACGTGAATCGGCCCGCCGCCGGCGCCCAGCACGCCGGCTCCGTCGCTAGCGGCCACAAGCGAGCCGTCGGGCGCAACGACGAACCGGCCGTCGCGCGTCAGGAACTCGCGACCATCCTTCGAAACCCGAAAGAACCCGGGGCCGGCCAGTGCCGCGTCCGTCGGGTTGTCGGTGTTGATGAACGCGCCGGCGTCAAAGTCGGTGCGCGTTTCGCCCAGCCAGACGCCGCCGGTCAGCGCGCGCAGGGATGGATCTCCGGCTCCGCTCCGCAGCCCGGTCTGTTCGGCTCGCAAGCGCTCGGCAAAGACCGCCACCTGGCGTTTGAAACCGACCGTCTCCGCGTTGGCGATGTTGTTCGCCAGCACGTCCTGCCGGTATTCGTGCGTCATCATTCCGGCGGCAGATTGGTACAACCCGTAGATCACGACAGGCGCTCCCCCGCGGGCTGCTGCGTGGGGCGGGCGAGAATTGCCGCGATCGCGCGCACCATGGCCGCTTCCTGAATCCGGGCGCCAAGCACGCCGAGATCGGGAAGCGGCTCTTGCGGCGGCGGTGCGGCAGTCAGCGAACCTCGCGCCTCACGCTTCACCGTGCGGGACTCGCATGTTCTCGCATCCGACATCTTGCACTCCGGGCGCCCGCGGCGACGGCCAGGTCGGCGCTTGGCGAGCGTGCGGGGAAGAAGGCACCCCGCGTGCCAAGAAACGCGTGCATCGGCGCGATCCGGCGGAGCTTCGCGGTAAACCACTGCCAAACCAAGTGTTAGGGGCGAACGGCGGCGCGGCGGGCAAAGGTGGTTTGCGGTCGCAAGCGCGCACGAAGCGGCTCACTTGTGCGCGGCGGACGCAATAGCTGCTCGACGCGGCGGTTGGCAGCGAATCGTCGGCACGAGCTGGCGGCGGGACCGCGCGTGTTCGGCGGGCGACGCAAGCGATGCGAATCGCATTTGATGCCGGGATAATATGACAATCTTGGTTGACAAGTGAACGACGATGATAGATGATGATTCTGTATCGGCCCCCCATGCTTCGGAGGGGCGCCGGGACGTGCGGCGCCCCTCCAGCAGCGTGTAGGTAGCTCTCCAGCGCCCATTTCCACGAACGGCTTCGCGCAGACTCCGCGCGCTGTGCAGTGCATCTGGCGCGCATTCGTGCTTCGCGGTACCCTCTTCCGACCGCACGCCAACGAACACTGGTTTCGAGTCGCTGTCGGAGATGCTCAGTGGACTACGTGATCGTCGGGCTGGTCAGCCTGGCCGCAGCAGCCCTGACCCTGTTCTCGGGCTTCGGGCTGGGGAGCATCCTCACGCCGGTATTTGCGATCTATCTTCCGGTCGACATCGCCGTCGCCGCGACGGCGGTTGTGCACCTCGCGAACAACGTGTTCAAGCTTGCGCTGATCGGTCGCTGGGCACGGGCAGGCATCGTGTTGCGCTTCGGGCTGCCGGCGATCCCGGCCGCGCTGCTGGGAGCGTGGGTGCTCGTGTGGCTTTCGGGGACCGTCCCGCTCGCCAGCTATGCGCTCGGGGCGCACGTCGCCGTAGTTACGCCCGCGAAGCTGGCCGTTGCCGCGCTGATCGCAGCGTTTGCGATCATCGAGCTGGCGCCGGGCGGTGGTACGCCGGCGCTTGGAGCGCGCTGGCTGCCCCTCGGGGGCGCGATCTCGGGTTTTCTCGGGGGAATTTCAGGACACCAGGGGGCGATTCGCAGCGCGTTTCTGCTCAAGGCGGGGCTGGACCATCGGCAATACGTCGGGACCAACGCGGTGATCGCGGTGATGGTCGATGTGTCGCGATTGACGGTGTACGGCCTCGGCGTCTTCGCTGCGCATTTCGAGGCGCTCAGCCGCCGGAACGTGCTGGCCCTGGCGGTTGTGGCGATGTGCTGCGCGTTTGTCGGCTCGTACTTTGGCGCGCGGCTGGTCCACGGCCGGAAGGTGACGCTGACGTTCCTGCGCTACCTGGTGGCGGTGATGCTGGTGGTGCTTGCCGCGGCGCTCGGCGCGGGCGTTATCTGAACCGCTTCTCACCCCTTTTCTTCGCCGTCCGTGAAGGCGCAGGTTGTGCGTCAGAGCCCCGCACGGGAGTGCGGGGCGACGCGAGGCGCATCCGAACTCCACACGGGAGTGCGGGGCTGAACAGCCACTTCCGTGGCGGGTTCGGATGCGCAAGAGCGTCGGATCGAACACCTGGCCCGTCGAGAGCGCGCTGCGCGCGGAGGATCGCTCGGACAGGATGCGCGCGGTTCGAATCAGAGATTCCGCCCCCCACTCGTGCTCCGCTCGGAATGACCAGCGAAACCAACCGCGATGCACTGCCGCGCTATCACCTTCCGACGCGGTTTCGCTGGCGCCGCGTCGCCCGCGCGGCGCTCGCGGTCGCCGTGCTCGCGGATGCCGGTTTCGCGGCTTTTCGTTTTCCCCGCGGCGGCTCGCACGGTGGCTGCACCGGTCGGCGGGCGCTGGGAATCTCGATCTGCGCCCGCCCCGAGAGGTAGTCGCCGGTGAGCGATCCCGGAGTCGCCGCGACGTCGGCCACGCTGCCCTGGGCGACGATCTGCCCGCCGCGGATGCCCGGCCCCGGCCCGAAATCAACAACCACGTCGGCGGCCTCCATCGTGTCGCGGTCGTGCTCCACGACGACGACGGTGTTGCCCATGTCGCGCAAGCGCCGGAGCGAGGCCAGCAGGCGGCGATTGTCGCGCGGATGCAGCCCGATGCTTGGCTCGTCCAGCACGTACAGCACGCCGACCAGGCCGCTGCCGATCTGGCTCGCGAGCCGGATGCGCTGCGACTCGCCGCCGGAGAGCGTGGGCGCCGCGCGGTCCAGCGTCAGGTAGTCCAGCCCCACATCCAGAAGGAACCGTAGCCGCGCGCGGATTTCCTTGATTGGTTCGGCCGCGACCTGGGCGCGCACGCCGGAGACGTCCAACTCGTCGAAGAAGCGCATCGCGTCGGAGATCGAGAGCCGGCAGACTTCGTGAATGTTGAGCCGCCGCCCGTCGCCGCGGCGCGCGAGCCGGACGGCCAGCGCTTGCGGGACCAGGCGCGCCCCGCGGCAGTGTGTGCATTCGGCCTGCCGCATAAACTGCTCGTAGTACCCGCGGACCATTGCGGACTGAGCCTTGCGGTGCTTGGCGTGCAGCTCTGCGACGACCCCTTCGTAAGTCCCGCCGTGCTTCCAGACGCCGCGGCGGCTGCGCCACTCGAACGTGATGTGCGCGTCGCCGGTGCCGAACAGCAGCGCGTCGCGGGCACGCTTGGGCAGATCGCGCCAGGGCGTCTTCAGATCGAAGCCGACGTGCCGCGCGACGCCTTCGTAGATGTGTCGCCGCCAGCGGCCGGGGCGCGTACGCAACGCGACGACGCAGGGCGAAAGCCAGTTCAGCGAAGGGTCGGGCACCAGTAGTTCGGGCACGAAGTCGAAACGCGTGCCCAGCCCATCGCAGTTCGGACACATGCCCTGGGGGCTGTTGAAACTGAACATCTGCGGGCTGGGCGGCTCGAAGCTCCGCTGGCAGCGTGTGCAGGCATACGCGCTCGACAGCAGAATGTCGCGCCCCGGCTCAGCGGCGCCGCCGAGCTGCGCGCGGCCCCGCGCGTTTCGCGCGGCGCGCGGCGCCGCGGCAGACGCCGGTCGTTCCACCGCGACGATCGCCGTGCCGCTGCCGTGGGTCAGCGCCAGGTCCAGCGCCTCCGCCAGCCGGGAGCGCACGCCGGCACGGATCACCAGCCGGTCCACGACGACCTCGATGTCGTGGCGGCGGTAGCGGTCCAGCGGCGGAGGCGAGTCCAGCTCGACGATCTCACCGTCCACGCGGGCGCGCACGAACCCCTGCCGCACAAGCTCCTCGAACAGGTCGCGGTATTCGCCCTTCTGCCCGCGGACCTTCGGCGACAGGAGCGCGATGCGCGAGCCTTCCGGCAGCGAGAGGATGCGGGCGATCATCTGCTCGCGCGTCTGGGCCGAGATCGGCTGGCCGCAGTTCGGGCAGAACGGCTCGCCGGCGCGGGCGAAGAGCACGCGCAGATAGTCGTGAATCTGCGTGATGGTCCCGACGGTGCTGCGCGGGTTCCAGCCGCTGGTCTTCTGCTGGATCGAGATCGAGGGCGACAGGCCGGTGATCTGGTCCACGTCGGGCTTGGGCAGCTCTCCCATGAACTGCCGCGCGTACGAGCTGAGCGACTCGATGTAGCGGCGCTGTCCCTCGGCGAACAGCGTGTCGAACGCCAGGCTGCTCTTGCCGCTGCCGGAGACGCCGGTAAAGCAGATCAGCCTGTTCCTGGGCAGGGAGACGCTGACGTCGCGCAGGTTGTGCTCCCGCGCGCCGACGATCCGGATGGCATCGGGGTCGGCAACCATGTGAGCCTCGCCGCGTGCGGGGACGCACGCCGGCGTTTCGCTCGGCGACGGGCGGCGCGTCATTTTCGCGACCCGGCGCGAGCCGGCGCGGGCTTGGGCCGCTCCTGCGGCGTCGCCCGCCGGAACGTCATCGTCGTCCGGTCCTTCACTACGCCCGGGAAGCGAAGCACCTGGTTGTGCATTACGACGTACACGCCCGGCGGCGCGAGGCGGGCGGCGAGCAGCGCCTCGGTCATGTTCTGGTACGCGTCCGTGTCGCGGAACTCATACGGCCGCATCGCGCCGACCAGGATCACCGGCTTGGTGAGATCGGGCAGGCCGGCGTGCAGCACGTCGCCCGTGGCCGTCAGCGTGTCCGTGCCGTGCACAACGAGCACGGCATCTACGTCGGTGGGAAGCGTCTCGCGGACGGCCTGGAGGATCAGCCGGCGGTCGCGGTCGTCCATGTCCAGCGAGTCCTTGGACATGACGCTCACGCGGCGCCAGTTCAGGTCCGGCAGGCGCAGCTCGCCGAGAATTTCCTCGAGGACCGACCCGGCATTGCGCAGCGAGCCGTCGGCCTCGTTGTAGACCTTCTCGATCGTCCCGCCCGTTGTCAGGATGGCGATATTCATCGCGCTGGCGTCCGTGCTGCTCCGGCCCCGGACGCAACCGCCGCGGCGGCGGCACACGCCCAGCCGGTAGTTCATCGACATGGACGCCGATCGTCAATGGCGGTGGCCGGTCGAGCCGGTGCGGGCGCGGCTGCCGGGCATGGGTTACCATGGCCGTTCATGTCTCAGCCGGTCAACACGCTTGCCCGCGATCCGACGGTCGAGACCGCGTTCCACGTCCCGGATGACCACTTCGTCCCCGTAAGCGCGACGGACCTGGTCCGCACAATCAGCGCCGACCGGTGCACGTTCGGGCCGGGCGCCGGGGAGCTTTGCGGCGTGGCGGACGCGCTGCGGCAGGTCGTGGAGCAGGAAGCGGGTGAGTTCGAGCGTGAGCTCGCGGAACTGTACGCGGCGTTCAATCCGGACCGCGACACCGTGCCGACGCGCGAGACGGACGCGCTGCGCACGCGCCGCGGCTACGCCGAGCTGGCGCAGCGGCTGGACTACCTGATGCGCAAGGCGAACTTCGAGCGGCTGGACGACGTGCAGATCGACGCGGCGGTGGCGCTGGCGAATTCGCACGGGTTGCGCGTGCGGCTTCACCCCGAGCGGATCGAATCGCTGTCGATCTGGGTCCGTGGACGGGCGACGCTGGAGCGTGAGGTGCGGACGTGGAGACATCCGATTCACGGGGAGGTGCGCAAGTTCGCGATTTACCGGCGGCTGGCGGTGGCGGCACGGCTGCGCGACGACCCGAACGTCGTGCTCAAGCTGTTCAAGGACATTCCGATCGCGGACCTGGAGGCGCTGCTGCCGCACGCCGAGGTGACGATGAGCTGGTTGGACCGCGTGCGCATCTGGGGCGGCGGCGCCGGGACGCTGGGGACGACGGCGACCAAGCTGCTCTCCGCGACGGCCACGCTGGCGGTGCTGAGCAAGCTGCTGTGGGTGATCCTGTTCGGGCTTGCGACGCTGACGGTGCGGACGCTGCTGGGTTATCGCCGGGCGCGGATCAACCGCGACTGGCAGCGCACGCGGCACCTGTACTACCAGAACCTGAGCAACAACGCTGGCGTGGTGCACAGCGTGGTTGACATGATCGCGCAGGAGGAGCTGAAGGAGGCGCTGCTGGCGTACGCCTTCTGCGGGGCCGCGGAGCCGGCAAACTCGCCGGCCGACCTGCAAGGGCGCGTCGAGGGCTACGTCGCGACGCACTTCGGGGCGGCGTTCGACTTCGACGTAGCCGACGCGCTCGAGACGCTGACGCGCCTGGAACTGTGGGAGGACGCCGTCGCGATGCGGGTTGTCGCGCCGGCGGTCCTGCGAGCGCGGCTGGAGCGGCACTGGCACGAGCGCCGCTCGCACGATTATCATCGGCAGGCGCTGTCCGTCGCGGCCCGTCCGGCGACGCCGGCGCAGCGCCCGGAGGCGTGATCGCCGGCGGCGGGCATGCCTTCGGGGGCGGCGGTCCGCGCTTCTTCCGCTTTGGAGACCATTCATGACCGATCCACGCATGACCAAGCTGGCCGAGGTGCTCGTCAATTATTCGTGCGGCGTGAAGCCCGGCGAGAAGATCCTGATCGAGGCGATCGACATTCCGCACGAGTTCACCACCGAGCTGGTGCGCGTGGCGCACAAGGCCGGGGCGCTGCCGCTGGTCACGCTCAAGAGCAACCGCGTGAACCGCGCGCTGATGACGGCCGGCTCCATGGAGCAGTGGACGCTCATCGCCGACGTGGAGGAGCACCGCATGAAGAACATGCAGTGCTACATCGGCGTGCGCGGCAACCCGAACATCAACGAGCTGTCCGACGTGCCGGGCGACAAGCAGAAGCTCTACGAATCCACGGTGTGGAAGCGCGTGCACGGCGACGTGCGTGTGCCGCACACGCGCTGGGTGGTGCTGCGCTGGCCGAACGAGAGCATGGCGCAGCTCGCGGAGATGTCCACGGAGGGCTTCGAGAACTTCTACTTCGACGTGTGCACGATGGACTACGCCCGGATGGGCCGGGCCATGCAGGCGCTCAAGACCCGCATGGAGAAGACCGACAAGGTGCGGCTTAAAGGCCCGCGCGACACGGACTTGACGTTCAGCATCAAGGGCATTCCGGCGGTGCCGTGCCACGGCAAGCTCAACATCCCCGACGGCGAGGTGTTCACCGCGCCGGTGCGCGGCAGCGTCAACGGCGTGATCCACTACAACACGCCCTCGCCCTACCGCGGCACAACGCACGAGAACGTGCGGCTGCAATTCAAGAACGGCAAGATCGTCGAGGCCACCAGCAGCAATACCTCGAAGCTCAACGAGATCTTCGACACCGACGAGGGCGCGCGCTACGTGGGCGAGTTCGCGATCGGCATCAACCCCTACATCACCAAGCCGATGAAGGACATCCTGTTCGACGAGAAGATCGCCGGCAGCATCCACTTCACGCCCGGCCGGGCGTACCAGGAGGCGTTCAACGGCAACGTGAGCGAGATTCATTGGGACATGGTTCTGATCCAGACGCCGGAGTACGGCGGGGGCGAGATGTACTTCGACGGCGAGCTGGTGCGGCGGGACGGGCGATTCGTGGTGAAGGACCTGAAGTGCCTGAATCCGGAAGCGCTGAAGAATGAAAGCCGCGGGAAACGGGGATCGGGAGCAGGGAGCAGGAGAGCGCGGGCGTCCCGCCCGCCGACTCCATCCGATCCCCGACCGCGACGGAGCGGGGATCGGCGCGCGAATGTCCGCGCCTGAGAGGCACGAAATCCGTACCCGGTGTTCGTAACCTCCTGAAAAACCTGTCCGCCGCATCCCGGGCGACGTACGATCCACAGCCGTGCTTCGCCGCTACACCATCTACCGCGGCGCGCGGCCGCCGGGCGATGCGCTGCCCGACGGCGTGCGGCAGGATGCGCGCTTCCGCTGCAAGAAGCACCCGCTGCACCCGCCCGAGGCGCTCGTGAAGGCGTATTTCGCTGCGCCCGGTGAGGCGGCCTGGCAGGAGTTCCGCCGGGCGTACGTGGCAGAGTTGGAGCGGCGGTTTCAGGAGGACCGCACGCCGTTCGACCGGCTGGCCGCGCTGGCCACGGAGCAGGACCTGTACATCGGGTGCAGTTGCCCGACGAAGCGCAACCCCCGCGTGGATCGCTGCCACACGTGGCTGGCGCTGGAGTTCATGCAGGGCAAGTACCCGGGGCTACGGGTGGAGTTTCCTGCGGCAGGAATCGGGAGACGGGAGAACATCGGCCCTCTGCCCGGTACGCTTCCAAGGGGCTAGTTGGGGGAAGCGGGAGTACCCCGGATGAGCAGGTTTCGGCCGCTGATGCTGGCGTTGCTGGTGGTGCTCGCGCGAGGCGAGGAGTCGCAAGTCACAGCGCCCGGCGCGGAAGCGCGACCGGCCGCACGAATCGACTACCAGTTGACGTACGACCCCGCACCGGACGCGATGCGTTGGGAAGTCCGCATGGCGGTCTCGGGCCTCGACCCGGCAGACCGGTCGATCCTCATCGCGTTGCCGGATTGGGGCGGCTGGCCGTCGATCGACTCGCTCTACCTGCGGGCGCTGCAAGGCACGCCGCCGCTGCGGCCACACGAAGGCTCGTCCGAGGCGCTGGCGGTCGATGTCCCGAACGGCTGGGATGGCTCGATCGAGATTTCGTACCACATCCCCGTAATGGCGAGGGAATCGCGGGCGCACGAGGCGTACGGCCTGCTGCCGTGGCACAGTGAGCCGGCGGGGTATGCGAGCGGGTTCTCCGAGAACACGCTGATGCGCGTGCTGCGCGACGGACGGCCGATCGACGCGCGCCGGACGATCACGATCCACGCGCCCGAGGGCGTCGCGATTGTCAGCGGTTGGAGCGGCGAGGCGGTCACGAAGCAGGCCATCACGCTGGATCAGGACGTGGGAAACGCGCAGCTTCTGTTCGGGCGGATGACCGGGCGAGCGTTCGGGCGTGCGGGGGCCATCCCGGTCGAAGTGTTCCAGTTTGGCGCGGGCAGCGACGTCACCGGCGAACTCCTGCCGCTGTTCACCGCGCTGATCGAGGCGTACACCCGAAGCACCGGATGCGGGCTGACGCGGCCGGCGCGGATGTTCCTGACCGACACGGGCGGCGGCGGAACGCGCGTGGATTGGAACTTTAACGTCGGGATATCGTCGGACACGGACTTGCAATCACCTGAGTTCAAGCAGCTCGTCGCCCACGAGGTGTTTCACGAGTGGCTCGGCGGGATGATCTCCGAGGACCGCCCGGAGGCATACGTGTGGTTCAAGGAAGGATTCACGGACTACCTCGCGACGTGGCATCTCGTCGCAACGGGGCAGGTTTCCGCAGACTGGTTCGCGGAGCGAATGCTGACGCTGGAGCGGATCGCGCGGAGCAGCCCGGCGTACGGGCAGGTGAAGTTCGGCGCGACGGATGTGAACTGGCGCGACAGCGATGGACCAAATGAGACGCTGGCATACAAGGGCGGGGCGCTGCTGGCGTTCTTCGCGGACGGCGAACTGCACCGCCGCGGCCGGTCGCGACTGGCGAGCATGATCTCGCAAATGCGGGCGGAGCCGGGCGGGAAATACTCCCTGGATTCGATACGACGCTGGTTTGAGTCGCAGCAACTGGTCGAGCTCTACGCGGCGCACGTGGCGAGCGCCGCGCTGCCGGACGCCGGCGCGGCACTGGTCACAATCGGATATGACGCCGCGCCGAAACCGGTCGAACTGGCCTACGTCGGCATCGCCACGGAGAACGACGAGGTCTTCGGAAAAGTCGTCGGCCTGGACCCCGACGGCCCGGCCGCACGAGCGGGGATTCAGGTCGGCGACCGTATCAGCGGCTTTTTCCCCAGCCGCGAGCCGGAGGTCCGCTTGGATGAGTCGGAATTGGTGGCCGGGACGCCGCGGGCACGCGACTTTCCATACGCGCTGACGCGGCTGGCGCCGGGGGCGACGGGCACGTACATCGGCGTTGTGCGGCCCGGGCCGGCGGGCGCGGGCAACCAGGAACTGCAAGTGATGCTCGATCCGCGCCCGATTCCCGGCGGCCGCGTGGATGCGTTTCGAGCGACAAGCGACCGCGTCCGCGAGTTCTTCCGAATCGCCGGCCGCTGAGCGCCGCGCGCGGCGATCGGCTTCATGCTTGAACGCCGCTGCGGCCACGACTAGCCTCAGCCCCCATGACTCACAACAGCCTGCTGAACCTGCTGCGCGGGCGGTTCGCCGCGGCAATCGCCAAGCTTGCCGGGGACGACCCGAGTTCGGTCGATCCGCAGCTTCGCGCCGCCGGGGAACCACGCTTCGGCGACTATCAGTGCAACGCGGCGATGGCGCTCGCGAAGTTGCTCGGCGCGAAGCCGCGCGACGTGGCGCAACAAATTGTCGCGGCGGTAGACCTGGCGGAAGACGGGGTCAGTGTCGTCGAGCCGCTTGAGATCGCCGGGCCGGGGTTCATCAACATCCGGCTGTCGAATGCGTTTCTCGGCCGCTACCTGTGCGAGATTCCCGCCCCACCGGCTGCATCGCCAACGGCTCCGCCCACGGCGGACGGCGCAGCGCCCGACCGCAGTGAGCAGCGCGGCGCGCTTCGAACGGGCTGGCAGGCGAGCCTTGCGGACCGGCTCGGGATGCCGCCGGTGAGCCGCCCGCAGCGCATCGTGCTGGACTATTCCTCGCCGAACATCGCCAAGCAGATGCACGTCGGCCATCTGCGCGGCACGATCCTGGGCGACTGCCTGGCCCGGACGCTCGAATTCGTCGGTCACACCGTCATCCGCCAGAACCACGTCGGCGACTGGGGCACGCAGTTCGGCAAGCTCATTGCCTGGTATACAGAGCACCCGGTCCCTGCCGGCGACGACAGCGACGCCGTACTGGACGCGATCGAGGCGGACTATCGGGCGGCGAACAAGCGCTTTGACGCCGACCCGGCGTTCGCCGCGGCCGCGCGCCAAGCGGTCGGGCGGTTACAAGGCGGCGACGCCGCGGCGCGTGAAATCTGGCAGCGGCTTTACGCGCAAAGCCAGCGCGCGTTCAACGAGGTCTACGCGCGGCTGGGCGCGACGCTGACCGACGCCGACATCCGCGGCGAGAGCTTCTACAACGACCGGTTGGCCGCGACGGTAGATGAGCTGCGGCGGCGATTCTCGCCACGAGGGGGGGCGGAGGCGCAAACGGGCCCGCGGATGGAAGTGCGTGAGGACCAGGGCGCGTTGTGCGTATTCCTGTATGACACGACGGGCCAGCCCTGCTTTCGCAACGCCGAGGGCGGCGAGTTCCCGATCATGATCCAAAAGTCGGACGGGGCGTTCCTGTACGCCTCGACCGACCTGGCGGCGGTACGCTACCGCGTGCAGGAGCTGAAGGCGGACCGCGTTATCTACGTGATCGGCAACGAGCAGAGCCGGCACCTCCAGATGCTGTTCATGGCGGCGCGGCTGGCCGGCTGGGCGCCGGAGCGCGTGCGGCTGGAGCACGCCGGGCACGGGCTGGTGCTCGGGCCAGACGGCAAGAAGCTGACCGGACGGCACGGCGGCAGCGTCCATCTCCGGGCGCTGCTGGACGAGGCGGTGGAGCGGGCCCGCGCGCTGATGGAGGAGATCGACCGCCGGCGCGAGGGAGACGAGACCGCCGCGACGCTGGACGACGAGGAGCGCCGGCGCGTGGCGGCGTGCGTCGGCATCGGGGCGGTCAAGTACGCCGATCTGTCGCACGATCGCAATACGGACTACCGCTTCGACTGGGACAAGCTGCTGGCGCTGAAGGGCAACACCGCGCCGTACATGCTGTACGCCTACGCTCGTATCCGCTCGATCTACCGCAGGGCGGCCGAGCGCGCCGGAACGATCGAGCCGTACGGGCGCGAGGCCGCGCTGGAGCTGGGCGAGCCGGCGGAACGCGCGCTCGCGCTGCGGCTGGCGCGCTTCCGCGAGACGATCGAGGTGGTCGCGGCGGACCTGACGCCGAACGTGCTGTGCGGCTACCTGTACGAGCTGGCGGGCGATTTCATGCGGTTCTACGAGGCCTGCCCGGTGCTGGCGGCGCCGGACGAGAGTACGCGGCTGGCGCGAATGCGGATGTGCGACCTGTCCGCTCGGACGCTCAAGCTCGGGCTGGGGCTGCTGGGGATCGAGACGGTGGAACGGATGTAGCGGCGCTACATGCGCTGAAGCTGCTGCTGCAAGATCTGCACGATGGGCGCGAAGACGCGCGCGTTGTCCGCGCTGACCGACGCCAGCGCCTCGTGTGCAGCGATCATGAGCTGCACGTCGTTCTTCGTGGGACGGTCGGTGGTCGAGCAGTGTATGGGCCGGCACGCCTCCGGCGGGTCGGCATCGACCAGTGAGAACAGCTCGCCGAGCTGCATCTTGCGCAGCGAGGCGCGGCAGCGCTCGCCGCAGTTGGCCAGTTCCAGCCGCGCGCCCGGAACGCGCTGAAACCGCTTCTGCATCGCCAGCAGCCAGCCCGCGAACGTGCTGTCCACCCATTCGCACCCGAGCAGGTCGATCACGACTCGCGGCGCGCCGGGCTGGGTGGCCAGATAGTCGTTGACGAGCCGGTCCACGGTTGGACAAGTGCGCTGCGTCGCGCGGCCGCCCAGTCCTACATAGAGCGCGCCGTCCAGCGCGCCGATCTCGATTTCCGGCGAATCCGCGCCCATGAGCGCTCCGGACCTGCGTGAGTTGTCGAAGCCCGTGCGGAGCATAGCATACGGTAAGGCAGCGCCGTTTCAATCATCGGGCGGCGTCGTGCAGCCGCCCGCGGGCCGAGGCGCTTACAGCGGAGAATCCAGTGCAGCGCAAGACCGTCGTCATCCTGGGGGCGTCCGCGGATCGCTCCAAGTTCGGCAACAAGTCCGTTCGGGCGCACGTCGCCCAGGGTTGGGAGGTGTACCCGGTGAACCCGCGCGGGGGCGAGATCGAGGGCCTGCACGTGTACAAGTCCATTTGCGACGTGCCACGGCCGATCACGCGCGTTTCCTCGTACCTGCCGCCGGCGGTCGGCGTCGCCGTTCTGGACGACGTGGCGGCGGCGCAGCCGGGGGAGTTCTTCGTAAACCCCGGGGCGGAGAGCGATGAGCTGATCGAGAAGGCGCGGTCGCTCGGGCTGGACCCGATCCTGGCGTGCAGCATCGTCGATTTGGGCGTCAGCCCGGCCGCGTTCGGGCCGGATCCCCGCTGACGCGCGGCGGAGCGGCCTACTGACCCGCCGACGCCGTGCCGATCACGGGAAGCGTCGTCCGCGTCGGCGGCGGCGCACCGGGACCCTGCCGCTGCGATTCGCCGGGTGACCGCGACCAGAGGTGCATGCGGAACGCGTCGCGGATTTTGTCCATACGCGGCGACGCCAGCGGGCGGAAGCCGAAGCGACGCTCGTCGTGCGGCACCTGGATTTTCGCCATCCGTTTCCAGCCGCGGTTCATTCCCAGCACGAACAGGCTCGTCGTCAGCGAGCGCGTCCGCACCAGCGTGCGCAGAGCGCGCTTGAGCACCCAGCGCTCGTTCGCCGCCGCGTAGCGCAGCTCGTAGATCGCCTCGTCGAGTTCGCGCGGCGTCATGCTCTGCGGCTGGTAGACGGTCTCGATGAAGCTGTAGCGCTCCCAGTCCGACGGGTAGTCCGTCGCCAGCAGGCGGCCGGCGAGGCGGAAGCGGTCGAACATCTTTGTGCCGGGAAGCGGCGTCAGGTTCGTGATCTGGATGATGTCCACGCCGATCTGGACGGCGGCCAGAGCCGTGTCGGCGACGGTCTGCGGCGTGTCCTCGTCGGAGCCGATGATGAACCCGCCGAACACGGCGATGCCGGCGCGGTGGAACTCGGCCACGAGCTCCTGGTAGCGCTTGACGTTCTTGCGGTTGATGCCCTTTGAATAGTCCTTGAGCGACTTTTCGTTGAAAGTCTCGAAACCGACGAGCATCCCGCGGCAGCCGGCTTTGTACGCCAGCCGCAGGCCCTCGGGGTCGTCGCCCATGTTGATCGTGGTCTGGCTGAACCACAGCCGGCGCTTGCCGTGCTTGATGAGCGCACGGAGCAGCTCCTTGGCCCATTCCGCGTGGCGCTTGCCGACGCCGAAGAAATTGTCGTCCACGACGAAGATGAAGCGGCTGGGCGTCTGGTTCCACTCCTCGACGATGTCGGCGATGCGCCGGCGGCGGATCGGCGCGCCGTTGAATTCGGTCACGGAGCAGTACTCGCAGCCGACCGGGCAGCCGCGCGAGGTCTGGATGGCGGACACGTCGTAGCGGCCGTTCAGCGGCGTCAGCCGCTGGTTGGCGCGGCCGAGGCCCGTCGCCTCCAGGTCGGAGAGCCTGCCGCGGTACTGCGGCCGGAGCCGGCCGGCGGCGGCGTCCGCGATCATCTCGGGCCAAATCTCGTCGCACTCGCCGATCGCGATGGAGTCGAAGTGTTGCGCCGCCTCGTCCGGGCAGGCCGACGCGTGCGGGCCGCCCATGATGGTCCTGATTCCCTTGCGGCGGCAGTCGTCGGCGATCTCGTACGCGCGCGTCGCGCCACTGGTGTACGAGGTGATCCCCACCAGGTCGAAGCGCTCGGGCGTCAGGAGCGCGCTCGTGGCGCGCGTTCCGAAGACTTCGTCGATGAGCTCCACTTCGTGCGGCGGCGGCACGAGTTGTGCCAGCACCTGGAGGCCGAGCTGCGGGATGTACGTGCCGACTGTATGGTAGCCCTGGTTACGGCGCGTGATCGGGTTGACGAGCGCAATGCGCACGCGACTTCCTTGTGCGTGATGTGTTCCCTGGCGAGCCAGGTCAGACCGCCTGGACCTGCCGGCCGCGAACACGGCGCGGATTGTACCGCCATTCATCCAGCGACCGATACATGAAATGGCACTTTTTCGGCAGCCGCAGCGCGCAACCATCAAGGGGCGACGGTGGTCAACTCGCCGCCTCGGTCTGCGGCGCGAGTCGCCGCGCCAGCGCTCGGTAGTCGGTCTTGCCGGTTCCGAGCAGTGGCAGCGCGTCCAGCCGCTCGACGCGGGCGATGTTGTACAGCGGCGTCAGGCCGGCCTCGCGGAGCTGCCGGTTGACGGTGGCGCGGTCGAGTGCGAGGGTCGTGAACAATACCAGCTCCGGGCGCTGCTCGTCGGGCGTGGCCGCGACGGCCAACACCGGCCCTTCGTCCGTGTCGCGGGCGTGCAGCCGCTCGAGCACGGCCTCAATCGCCGGCAGTGAAACCATTTCGCCGCCGACCTTGACGAAGCGCTTGAGCCGCCCGCGAAACGTGAGCACGCCGTCGGCGTCTTCAACCACCAGGTCGCCGGTCCGGTACCACGAGCGGCCTTCGAACTCGACAAACGGCGACTCGACTCCGCCGCCGATGTAGCCCGCAAAGACGCTCGGTCCCCGCACCAGCAGCATCCCGATCTCGCCCGGACGCGCCCGCGTCCACTTGTCCACGTCCACGACCGCATACTCGTACGACGGCAGCACGCGGCCGATGGTCCCCGGACGCGGATCGGCCTCGCGGTTGGCCGACACGATCGGCGAGCATTCCGTGACGCCGTAGCCCTCGAGGATCACCGCGCCGGGGCAGTGCCGGGCGAGGGCGGCGTACGTCCGCTCCGGGCACTTCTCCGCGCCGGTGACCGCGATCCGCAGCGAGCGCAGATGTTCAGAACTGGAAGCGCGCAGGATACCGGAAAGAAACGTCGGCGTGCCGCAGATCACGGTCGTTCGGTACAGTTCGATCAGCCGCGCGATGGTCCACGCCTCGGTGGGGTTCGCGTGGTGCACGACGCGCACTCCGACAACCAGCGGCAGAAGCATCGTGACGGTCAGGCCGAACGAGTGGAACGGCGGCAGGATGCCCATCAGGCTGTCGGATTCGCGGACGGTGGCGATGGTCAGTACGTCCGCGATGTTGCACAGGATGTTGCGGTGCGAGAGCGGCACGGCTTTCGGCAGCGTCTCTGATCCGCTCGTCAGCAGGATCGCGGCCACGTCCGAGACGCGCGTCCGCGCCAGCGCGGCCCAGCTCATGTGGCTGCGCAGCCAGGCGGCCAGCTTCGCGAATCGTCCGATGCGGCGCGCCAGGGCTTCCAGCGGCAGCAGCCGATCACGGATCGCCGACAGGTCCGTGCCCTGCGACTCGACCTTCGCCACGAGCGGGCCGGCCGTCAGCACGCGCTGCACGCCGAGCGACTCCAGCGCGTACTCGATGTTGCGCGCGCCCGCAGTCCAGTTCACCATCACCGGAGTCTTTCCGGAGAACAGGACGGACAGGTACGCCACGTCGGCGGCGACCGAGGCCGGCAACATGATCCCCACGCGATCGCCGGGAAGCGCCGTGATGTGCGGTCGAAGCGCGAAGACAGCCGTCACAAGCTCGCGATAGGTCTTGGCGCCCGAGAGCTGATCGGCGACGGCGACGAGGTCCGGGCCGCGGCGCGCCTGGAGCAGAAAGGCCAGGGCGATCGTGTCGGCGGCAGGCATTGAAACCTGCGAGCGGCCTCGCTCGGCAAACCATGCGGCGGGCGGAGTTTTCAACGGCACGGCGCGCGTGACGACGGCCTCGCCGCGGGTCGCCAGCATCACGTCGGCTACGGTCTGAAGCGCGTCGACGTCACGCTCGGCGAAGCCGAACTCCTGCTCCAGCCACAGCAGCAATTCGGCGCGGGCCAGGCTGTCCAACCCGAGATCCGCCCCGAGGCGATCGGTCGGACGAATCGCGTCGTGGCCGGCCGCTTTGCGCAAGTACGCCAATACGCGCTCCCGGGCAACCTCAGGCACCGACTCCACGTCGCCGCTCGCGCGAGCCCAGTCCGGCTCCGGCAGCTCCCGCGGCCCGCCTCGCTCCCACGGAGTGTACGGTACGTACATTGCCGGCGGCGCGTCGGCGTTGTAGTAGCGTTCGATGAACGCGTTCTGCGACTGGCGATCGGCGCGGCGCGGGAAGTCCGCAGGCTCGAACAGCTCGATCGTGACGGCGCGGCGCGGGGCGAAGAAGATCAGGCTCTTGAGCAGTGCGAGCACGCCGCGGCGCAGCGCTTCGGCGAAACTGGGCATGCGCCCGGCGGCCATGCTGAAGCTGCTGCCCCACAGGCCGCGCGTGCGGACCAGCACGATGCGCACCTCGGGCGCTTCCTTGAGCACGGTCTCGACCGCGCTGTTTCCCCGCAAGTCCTCGTTTCGCGAGCGGTAAAGGTGCCCGGAGGGATAGATGAGCAGGTTTTCGCCGCGCCGCAGCCCGTCGTAGGTCTCGCGAAGCACCTCCTCCACTTCGGCGCGCACGGGCGGACCGTATTTCTTGATGTCGGGCAGCGGGCGGATTCCGATGCGGCGCGCCGCCCAGCGACCGAGCGCGGCGCTGTTGATCTGGTCGCGGTCCGCGATCGCCCGCGGGGCGAAGCGGGCGTGCAGCTCGGAGTAGACGATCACGGGGTCGATCAGCGCCGGATGGTTCGGCAGGAAGAGAATGCCGCGCGTGCCGCGCCGCGCGACTTCATCCATTCCCCGCACGCGAATTCGATAGCGCAGCCGAAGTGCGGCTTTCACCAGCCAGCGCAGCGGAGCGTTCGTTAGCGCTGACAACTTCATCGTGCGCGGAGATCCTGCCTGGGGCTGCACCGCGCCGGGATCGGCTGCGGGACGTGTACAGCTCGCGGCGGCCTCACTCGGCCTCCCGCTGCGCCTTGGACTGCGCGCCGTTCACACTCAGACTCTCCAGCACGCGCTCGAACTCCGCGCGGTGACGTTCCGGTTCCGCCTCCGGGGCGACCAGCTTGAGCACGACGGTGCGCGAGCCGACCGGCATCGACAGTTGATCCATGAAAACGCGCTCGCGCGACATGCTGAACGGGGCCGGCTTGCCCGGACCGACCCAGCTCAGGCGGGCGGCCTTCTTGTTTTTCAGCGTGACGAGCCGCTGGTCTTTCACGCTGCTGCCAGGCTGCCGTTCCAACGACTTGACGGCCAGGTCCAACAGGAACCGCGGCGTGATCGACTCGCCGCCCGGCTCGACGACCAGCACGATGAACGCTCCGCCGTCGCCCGCCCAGACGCCCCGAACGTCACCGGATTCGTCGTTGAAACGGGCGCGATCGGCAGGCTTCCAGTTTTTCGGGTAGCGCAGGCGCACGCCCGAGTCGCGATCGTGAAACAGGCGCAGCGACTTCGCGCGCTGCCCCGGCCGAGTCGCGGGGCGCGAGTCCGCGCTTTCCGAAGCGGCTTCGTTCGGCTCCTCCGCGTCCTGCGCCGCCGCCGACGCGGCCAGCAATGCCAGCATGCAAACGAGGCGTACGGCGAACCGTCCAGGCTTGTCGGGATTGAGCGTCGGCAGCGCTCGGATCATGAAGGCACCTCCCGCCACCAGCAGTCCCGACCAGTGTATGCCCGGCACGCGGCCGTGGATATGCTGTCGCCGCGGCGCCGCACAGGAAGTTCACGGGCCGGGCGCTGCGCCGCCGGCGTTGCCGGCGCCCCGGCAATTGGGCGAGTGCCTGTGTACGCGCGATGGCTGCTGCTCATCCTGCTCGTGGCTGCGGCGCTGCGCCTGGCCGCGCTGGATCAGGCGCCGCCGGGGCTGAACCAGGACGAGGCCATCAACGCCTGGGACGCCTGGTGCCTGCTCCGAACCGGGCGGGATCACGCCGGCGCGGCGTGGCCGGTCTTCTACGCCCGCGCGCTGGGAGAGAACCGGACGACGCTCTTCCTGTACCTGCTGTTGCCGTTTCAGGCGCTCGGCGGACTGAACGTCTGGACTCTCCGGTTGCCGGTGGTTCTGGCCGGGCTGGCCACAATCGCGCTCGTGCACTGGATCGGCGCACGCCTGTGGAGCCGCGAGGCCGGCGTGGCCGGCGCGGCGCTGCTGGCGGTCATGCCCTGGCACGTTCACCTCAGCCGCTGGGGACACGAGGGCTGCCTGACCGCCCTGCTCACGGTGCTGCCCATCGCGGCTTTGCTTTGGGCCGGCCTGCCACCGCTGTCGCCGGAGCGCGCACCACGGCCGTGGCGTTCGCTATTGGCCGGGTTGCTCGCGGGGCTGTGCTGCTACGGCTACCCGGCTGTGCGGATCACCCTGCCGTTCGTGCTCGCCGCGTACGCGGTCGCGACGTGGCGCCCCTGGCGCGCACGCGACGCGCCGCGCGGCCCGCAGCGCTGGACGCCGCCGGCGCTATTCGCGGCAGGTCTGCTTGCGACGTTTGGGCCGCTCGCCTGGCAGCACGGGTTCAACGCGCGTGAGATCAACCGACGCGGCGAGGCGATCTGGGCCTGGTCGCCCCAGGACTCGATCGCGGAGCGGGCCGGAAAGGTCTTTGCGCGCTATCCCGGGCACTTCGGCCCGGATTTCCTGTTCCAAAACGGGGACCATTACGAAACGGCGTGGGCGTCCGGCTTCGGCCTGCTCGGCGGCTTCATGGCGCCGCTGCTGGCGATCGGCCTCGTGAACGTCGGGCGCAGCGCGGCGCGTTCAACGGGGGCACGCATCCTGCTGGCGTGGCTGCTCGCATACCCGGTCGGCGACTGCTTCAGCCGGCACATGAGCCTGCACGTGCTGCGCGCGGCGGCGGGCGCCGCGCCGCTGGCGCTGCTGGCGGGCGTCGGGCTGGTGGACGTGATGCGCTGGTTCCCCCGCACACGAATGATGGGCGTGTGCTGTGCGGCGGCGTGCGCGCTTGCTCTGACCGCGGGCGAACAGACGGCCCGCTTCCTGCATCACTACTTCTTGCAGCGGCCGCGCGAGATCGCGGTGTACCGGAGCCAGCACGTGGACTACGTTCAGGCGTGCGCGGCGCTGCGCGGGCGGCTGGACGAATATGACGCGGTGGCGTTCACGCTGGAGGAAAGTTGGGCGCTGTTCTCGGTTGTCATGGTCGGGCTGCAATATGACCCGCAGCGTTGGCACGCGGAACCGAGGGAGTTCGTCACGCGCGGACTTTGGGATGATTACCAGCGCGTCGGGTGCCTGTACTTTCTCGAACCGGGCGTGCGCGAGCGGCTGGCGGCGGAGCTGGAGTCGAACGGCCGCGCGGACCGCGTGCTGTGGGTGCTGCGGCCGGAGGAGGCGGGCATCGGCCGGCGCGTGGGAGTGATTCGGAATGAGACGGGCGAAGCGATGCTGGTGATGTGGGAGGCGGAGTTGTAGCGGACGCAGGCGCTCGCCCAGACTCGTTGTGAACCGCGGCCGAGTGCGGTCGCGCGCGGCGCTCCCGCAGAGCCAGGCGCGCAGACAGAGTGCCTCCCGGTTCGAGCATCGCGGGGCCGACAAGCGCCCCGCAAGTCGTGCGTGCGTCGGATAGCCGCCCGCTGTCGCTCGCGCGATGTCCGCTCCGTGACGATCGCGGATCGGCTGGGCACGCAACCGCGACGTCAACTCATGTGCTTCACCACCGCCGCGCCGAACTCGCTACATTTCAGCAGCTTCGCGTCGGCGTGGCCCTCTGCCGCCAGCAGCCGGTGAAAGTCATAGGTAACGGTCTTGGCTCCGATCGCTCCGTCCATGCCGCGGATGATCAGGTCGGCCGCCTCGGTCCAGCCCATGTAGCGCAGCATCATCTCGCCGGAGAGGATGACCGAGCCGGGGTTGACCTGGTCCTTGTTGGCGTACTTGGGCGCGGTGCCGTGCGTGGCCTCGAAGATCGCGTGGCCGCTGATGTAGTTGATGTTGGCCCCCGGCGCGATGCCGATGCCGCCCACCTGCGCCGCCAGCGCGTCCGACAGGTAGTCGCCGTTGAGGTTTAGCGTCGCGACAACGTCGAAGTCCTTGGGCCGCGTGAGCACCTGCTGGAGGGTGATGTCGGCGATCGCGTCGCGCACCAGCAGCTTGCTCTTCCACTTCCCGTCGCCGTGCGTCGGCCAGAGCTTGAGCCCCTCCTCTACCTCGGCGCAGACCTTCTTCTTCTGCTCTGCGGTCATCATGTCATAGCCCGGCTCGATCATCCGCGCGTTGGACTCGACGCCCAGGCCCGGGTCGGCTTCCTTGTTGCCCAGAATCCAGCTTTCGCGTTCGGTGACGACCTGCTGGCGGAAGAACGCCCGCGCGACCTGGTAGCCCCAGTCGCGGAACGCGCCTTCCGTGAACTTCATGATGTTGCCCTTGTGCACCAGCGTCACGCTCCGCCGCTTCTCCTTGAGCGCGTAGCCGATCGCGCTGTGCACGAGCCGCTCGGTGCCCAGGTAGCTCACGGGCTTGATTCCAATGCCGACCTGCACACCGACATCGCGCTGCGGCGCGCCGATCGCCTCCAGTTGCTTCTGCCACGCCGCAACGCGCTCCTGCGTCCCGAAACGCACCTTCTTGAACTCGTTCGGGAACTCGCGTGCCAAGAACGCCAGGATCTTCTCGGACTCCGGAGAGCCGCCGACGTACTCGATTCCCGCGTAGATGTCCTCCGTGTTCTCGCGGAAGATCACCACGTTCACGTCGCCGGGCCGCTTCACCGGGCTGGGCACGCCCTTGAACCAGCGCACCGGTCGCAGGCACACGAACAGGTCCAGCATCTGCCGCAGCGCCACATTCAGCGAACGGATGCCCCCGCCGACCGGGGTGGTCAGCGGTCCTTTGATCCCCACCAGGAACTCGCGGAACGCCTCGACCGTGTCGTCGGGCAGCCAGTTCTGAAACTTGTTGAAGCTGGTCTCGCCCGCAAAAACCTCCATCCAGGCGATCTTCCGCTTCCCGCCGTAAGCCTTCTCCACAGCGGCGTCGAAGACCATCTGCGACGCGCGCCAGATGTCGGGCCCGGTGCCGTCGCCGCGAATGAAGGGCAGGATCGGCCGGTCGGGCACGTGGAGCCGGCCGCCGGCCATCGTGATCTTCTCTCCCGCGGGCACCGTCGTCGTTGTATAGGCCATGGTGTCGTGCTCCTGCGCGTTTCCGGGCCGGCCGCGGCACGCGGGCCACCGATGCGGCGGCGCCCGCGGCCGGGTCATGACAAGCAAAGCACCCAGCGTAACCGCGCGGCGTGCGGTCCGCCAGCACACGGCAGCGAGCCGCTATCGTTGCGCGGCTTGCCCGACGGCGCGCCGCGCCGGAATGCTTTGACGCCGGGCACGCCACAATCTATCTTCCTGTGGACGAGTCTCGTCCGGCCTGAGTCGCCGATGGCCGACTCCAGCCGCCGATCGCTCGCGGGGGCCAGGTTGAGGCAGTCGTAGTGAAAGACGCCCGGCGTCGGTGGCGCCGGTCCTGCTTCCGCGGCCAAGGCGATTCTGCATGTCTCAGTTCTTGTCCCAGGTCGCCCGCCAGTTGCTCCAGCAGCAGCAGCGCCTGACGCCGCAGCTCATCCAGGCGATGGACATCCTTCAGCTCAACGCGCTGGCGCTGGAATCACGCATCAACCAGGAGCTGGACAACAACCCGGCGCTGGAGGTGGTCGCGCCGGACGACGAGACGCCGGAACCCGCGGGCGACGCCGCGGCGCCGGAGCCGCCCGCAGACGCGGCGGAAGCGAACGAATGGCGGGAGCGCGAGGAGTCGCTGGTCGTCCGCGCGGGCGACGCCCGTGACTTCGAGCGGCTCGACAGTCTGGTGCGCGAATACGACTGGCTGGAAGACGACGGCGAGTACCGCGGCACACGTTCCCGCGCCGCGCGGATGGAGGACAGCGACGCCAAGCTCGACGCGATGGCGAACACCACGGCACGCCCACAGCGGCTGCGCGAGCTGCTGCTGGAGCAGTGGGCGCTGCTCGACATGGACGACAACACGCGGCGGCTCGGCGCGGCGATCATCGACCAGCTCGACGACGTGGGGCGCCTGCCGGTTGCGTTGGAGGAGATCGCCGCCCGCTTCGATCCGCCGCCGCCGGTCTCGAAGCTGGAGGACGCGCTGGCGCGGGTGCAACTCCTCGACCCGCCTGGGATCGCCGCGCGTGACTTGCAGGAGTGCCTGCTGCTCCAGCTCGAAGCAATGCCCGGCGACACGGAGCTCGCGCGGCAGATCATCGAGGAGCAGTTCGAGAACCTTCAAAAAAACCGTCTTCCCGTCATCGCGCGGAACCTCAACGTGTCGATGGACGAGCTGAAGGCGGCGCTGCGGGTCATCAGCCGGCTGTCGATGCACCCCGGGTCGGACGTGTCGGACCAGGGCGCGCCGCCGGTCGTGCCCGACGTGATCGTCGATTACGACCCGGAGCGCGGCGAGTATCAGGTGCGGCTGGCGCGCGCGAACCAGCGGGAGTTGCGGATTGCGCCGGAGTTCCGGGAAGCGCTGGAGAAGGCGCGCGAGGACAAGACGGCGCGCGACTTTCTGCGACAGAAGATCGACGCCGCCGCAACGCTCATCGACGCCGTCCGCTTCCGCCGCCAGCGGCTGCTCGAGGTGGCCAAGGCGGTGGTGCAGGCGCAGCGCGAGTTTTTGGACAAAGGCGAGCAGCACCTGCGTGTGCTGCGCATGAGCGAGCTGGCGGAGCGCTTCGGCTGCGATCCCTCGACGATCAGCCGCACCGTGGATGAGAAGTGGGTTCAGACGCCGCGCGGCATTTACCCGCTGCGGAAGTTCTTTACCGGCGGGTTCGCGTCGGACAATGGCGAGGCGCTCGGCTGGGACAGCATCCGCGCGAAAGTGCAGGAGATCGTCGATCGCGAGGACAAGTCCGACCCGCTCAACGACGACGAGATCGTCTCGCGGCTGAGCGCCCAGGGCGTAGACATCAGCCGCCGCACCGTCGCCAAGTATCGCGCGCAGCTCGCCATCCCGCCGGCCCGACAGCGTAAGCAGTACTAAGCCGCGTGTCTCCCGCGCGCGGCGCCCTGCGCGAGCCATTCTGTCCCCGTTTGCGTTGAAGTGTTACACTGGCGACCATGCGGATTGCACGCTTCCGAACGACGGACGGCCGGACCTTGACCGGCGAATTGCTGGACGACAACCGAGCACGACCGCTCGCGGGCGAGGGATTCGGAGAGCTCCGGTTCGAGCCGAACTTGGTCGAAGTCGCGGCACTGCTGGCGCCCGTCGCGCCCCCGAACATCTTCGCCATCGGCCGCAACTACCGCGAGCACGCGGCCGAGACCGGCTCGCAGGTTCCCGAAAAGCCGATGATCTTCATGAAGCCGACGACGTCGCTGCTGAATCCGGGCGGGCGGATCGTGCTGCCCGCGCCGGCGCCGAATGAGGTGGACTACGAGGCCGAGTTGGCGATTGTGATCGGCCGTACTGCGCGCCGTGTGAGCGAGAACGACGCGCTGGAATACGTGCTGGGGTACACCTGCGCGAACGACGTTTCGGCGCGTGACTGCCAGCGCAGCGACAAGCAGTGGCCACGCGCCAAGGGGTTCGATACGTTCTGCCCGCTCGGGCCGTGGATCGTCACCCGTGACGCGCTCGATCCCGACCGCTGCCGCGTGCGCAGCCGGCTGAACGGCCGGACGATGCAGGATGCCAGCACGTCGCAAATGATCCACGGCTGCCGCGCGCTCGTGAGCTATCTCTCGCACCAGTTCACGCTGCTGCCCGGAACGCTGATCCTGACCGGCACGCCGGAAGGGGTCGGCTTCGCGCGCAAGCCCCCGGTGTTCTTGAAGCCGGGGGACACGATCGAGGTGGAGATCGAGGGGATCGGGACGCTGGCGAACACGGTGGACGCTGAAATCAAGCGGCGCGACTAGTCAACCCCGCCCGGACCTGCTATTGTCCGGTTCAGCGCTTACCCGGCGGCCGGTTCGCGAACCGGCTCGCATCAGTTCCGTGCTTGGACGCACACGTTTCGCGAAGGCTGGCGGCGGCCGACCGCCGATCCCAGCGACCGAGTCGTCGCGCGAAACCTTTGGACCGGGCGACTGCGAGAGCGCCGCAATCCGGCGCACATGCCCGCCGGGGCGCAACGCCCGTGCCCGACTCTCGGTTTGACTGGCGATACGCCGCACCGATTGCGGCACGCAGGGGCCTGCTAAGACGATGAGCACGACCAACAGTTCGAGCGCCGGCGTGCCCGGCGCGGCGGTTGAGGGCGTACTGGAAATCGACCCACGCGGCGCCGCGTTCGTCCGCGACCCCAAGCGGCACCTCGTGCCGCGGCCGGACGATCCACAGGTCGCTCGCGGCGCGATCACCAAATTCAATCTGCGCGGGGGCGAACTGCTGAGCGGCCCCGTCGGGGTGATCAGCGGGCCGCGAGGCCAGCGCCTGCGGCAGCTCGGCTCGATCGTCTCCATCAACGGCGTGCCGGCCGCGAAGTGGTCCGCTCCGCCGCCGCTCCAGGACACCACGGCGATCGACCCGACCCAGTTGATCCACTTCGACACCCCCGGCGGGCCGGCCAGCATGCGGATCGTGCAGCTTTTCACGCCGATCGGACGCGGGCAGCGCGGGCTGATCGTCTCGCCGCCGAAGGCCGGCAAGACCATGCTGCTTCAGCAGATGGCGCACGGGATCGCGGTGAACCACCCGGACATCTACATGGTCGTGCTGCTGGTGGACGAGCGCCCGGAGGAGGTGACCGAGATGCGCCGCAGCGTGCGCGGCGAGGTTATCGCCTCGAGCAACGACCTGGACGTCGAATCTCATGTGCGCGTCGCGCGCTTGGTCATCGAGCGTGCGCGGCGGATGGTCGAGCTGGGGCAGCACGTCGTCGTACTACTGGACTCCATTACGCGGCTCGGGCGGGCGTTCAACAGTTTCGTCGGCAGCAGCGGGCGGACGATGACCGGGGGGCTGGACATCAAGGCGCTTCAGGAACCCAAGCAGATCTTCGGCTCGGCGCGGGCGGTGGAGCACGGCGGGTCGCTGACGATCGTCGCGACCGCGCTGGTGGACACGGGCAGCCGCGCGGACAACTTCATCTTCGAGGAGTTCAAGGGCACCGGGAACATGGAGCTGGTGCTCAACCGCGAGCTGGCGAACCTGCGCATCTGGCCGGCGCTGAACCTCCAGGCCTCGGGCACACGCAAGGAGGAGAAGCTGCTCGATCCGGACACGCTCAAGAAGTCGCACATGCTTCGGCGGCAGCTCAACGACCTGCCGCCGGCCAAGCAGATCACTACGCTGGTCGAGCGCATGTCCAAGCATGAGGACCTGGCCGCATTCCTCAAGAGCCTGCAAACCTGACGCCCGCCCGCGGCGGCCGTCTTTACAGCGGCGCCTCGGATTTCAGCGGGCGGTTCATCAGCTCGGTGATTGCGGTGAGCGGCGGCTTGCCCTCGAACAGCACTTCCGCCACCGCCTGCGTGATCGGCATCTCGATGTGCTTGCGGCGCGCCAGGTGGATCACCGCGCGCGTGGTCGGGATGCCTTCGATCACGTGCGGGCTTTCGGCGATCAGGGCCTCGGCGCTGCGGCCCTGGCCGATCTGCTCGCCCGCGGCGCGGTTGCGGCCCAGCGGCGAGAAGCACGTCGTCACCAAGTCTCCCACGCCGGCCAGCCCGAAGAGCGTCTGCGGCCGGGCGCCCAGGGCGACGCCGAGCCGCGTGATCTCGACCAGGCCGCGCGTGAGCAGCGCCGCCTTGGCGTTGTCCCCCGCGTGCAGCCCATCGAGAATGCCCGCCGCGATCGCGATGACGTTCTTGAGCGCCCCGGCCAGTTCCACGCCCGTGGGATCGCCGCAGGTGTAGACGCGGAAGTACGAAGTGGTCAGTTCGGCCTGCGCCCGGCGAGCGACTTCCTCATCCTCGCACGCCACCACGACCGTCGCGGGCAGGCAGCGCGCCACCTCGGGCGCGATGCACGGCCCGGAGAGCACGACCAGCGGACATGAGACCGTGTACGCCGCGATGATTTCCGTCGGGCGGCGGAGCGACCCGGTCTCGATGCCCTTCGTGACACTGCACACGGGGACGCCCGCCGGCGCGTGGCGCGCCAACGCTGCCCAAGTCTCGCGCAGGTGTTGGCACGGCGTGGCGGAGACCACGAACTCCGAGTTGCGCAGCGCCGCGGGAATGTCCGTGGTGGGGATGACCCGCTCCGAGAGCCGCAGCCCCGGCAGGTGATGGCGGTTCTCGCGGTGATCGCGAATGCCGTCGACGACTTCGGCACGCCGTCCGAGCAGCGCCACGTGCGCGTTGTTGGCAGCGAGTATCTGCGCCATGAGCGTGCCCATCGCGCCCGTGCCGATCACCGTGGCCTTCGTCAACATGCGTCCGCGCTCCCTCCGCAGAGGCATTGTGCTCGGCCCGCGGCCAAACGCAAACCGTGCTGCTGCGCTTGCGCGGAGAGTTGTTCGCGCGCGGGGCTGGCCGGGCGGCGCCGCCCTTCACGGGGCTGCGAATCACGTCGCCGCGGAAACGAGCCGATCGAGCGCCAGCGTCGCCAGTCCCAGCACGAGCAGGAACCCGCACATGTCGGTGACGGTGGTCAGGATGGGGCCGGACGCCAGCGCGGGGTCGATGTTCAGCCACTTCAGAACCAGCGGCAGCGTGCCGCCGACGGACACAGCGATGAACGTGTTCAGCCCTAGCGCCGCACCGACCACGAGTCCGAGGTATGGATTGCCGTTCCAGACCCATGCCACCGCCGCAATGAGCAATCCGAGCGCCGCGCCGTTGATGACGCCGACTGACGCCTCCTTGAGCCATACGCGCAGCACGTCCACCGGCTTGAGCAGTCCCAGCGAAAGCTCGCGCAGGCTCACCGCGACTGCCTGATTTCCCGAGCAGCCGCTCATGTCGGAGATGATCGGCAGGTACACGGCCAGCGCAATCACGGCACTGAGTGTATCCTGAAAGAACGCGATCACGCTGGCGGCGAGAATGTTCAGGCCGATGTTCACCGTGAGCCAGGACATTCGCCGGCGCGCGCGAACGACCCACGGCAGTGTGCGGAGCTCCTCGCCGCCGACGATGCCCTGCACCTTCAGATAGTCGCGCTCGCTGCGCTCGGCAGTGGCGGCCTCCACGGCCGAACGCCGCACGACCCCCAGCATGCGGTGGTTCGCGTCCAGCACCGGCACGGCGATGAAGCGGTGGCGCTCGAACAAGGCGCGCAGCAGGTCGAGCGCAGCATTGACCGGCACGGCCAGCGGCGACGGTTGCATGATGCTCGACAGCGCTGTCTCCGGCGACGCGAACAGCAGCCGCCGGACCGCGACGACGCCGACCAGGCGGCCGATCGCTGAGACGACGTACAAGTACTGCACCTCGTACGAGGCGTAGCGGGCGGCGTTGCGCTTCAGGTCGTCGATCACCTCGCGCACCTGGACATCCTGTCCGTAGGACAGAAACTCCTTGATCATCAGGCCGCCGGCGGTATTGGCGCCGAACTCGGCCAGCTCGCGAGCTTCGCGCGCTTCGGCCGGCGGGAGCAGCGAGATCAGCTCCTCGCGGGTCGCCTCGGCGAGCGCATCGAGCAGGTCCACGCGCTTATCGCTGGGCAGCGCCGCCACCACGCCGGCGCCGAGCTCGGCGCCCATGTGCTCGATGAGTTCGGCCGCCTGGGAACGGGGAAGCTCGGAAACCAGGCGCGCCGCGTCGATCGGATCCAGGGCGCCGAAGAGACGGGACTGGGCGTGCGGCGTCAGCCGCGCGATGACGCGCGCCGCTTCGCCGGGCAGGATCAGCTCCAGAAACTGCCGAAGCGCGTGGGGCTCGCCCGCTTCGGCGAGGGCTTCCAAACGCTCCCAGGGACGAGGATCACGGGTCGCCATCGCCACTCCTGATGCGTCCTGCTGCCGGCTAAACGGCGTCTAGCGGCCCGAATCGCCAAGCAGCGAAGCGCGGACCCGCCCCGTGCGCAATCACTCACGCAAGGGACATTGTGCAGCAGGATGCGTGTATCGCGGGATAAGCGGCGCGGCAAGAGCGCGGCGTCGCGGGCGCGGTTGACACGCGGCATCCGGACGGAGCCAGGGGAGCCGAAATGTAAAAAGAAATGGGGCGCCCGGGATCGGACGCCCCCTTCTGAGGTCCGTGAACCGTCAACCGGTTCGATCAGCGACGGCGGAGAGCCACCAGGCCGCCCAAAGCCAGCAGCGCGAGCGCCGCGGGTTCCGGCACGACCGTGATGGAACCGCCGTGATACGTCACGTTGGCAAACCCCGTCGGATCCAGGGCGAAGCCTTCGCTCAGATCGTCCGGGTAGTTGTCGCCGACCGCCAGCGGCGTGACGCCGATGGACAGGCCGACGAACTCGACCGACGCCAGCAGGATGCCGTTGCCCGACACGCCGACCGGCGGGAACGGGACGACGCCGGCGAGGTCATCGCCGTCGATGGACGTGGCCGGGTTCCAGGCCGGGCCGATGGACTGCGTGCCGGTCTTGTCGGCTACCGCCGGCAATGCGGCATCCAGATCCAGGCCCCAGCCCAAGACCGGGTCACTAATATCCGCGTACACGTCGACCGTGACCGTGCCACCCAGGCCGATGACCGAATCCTGGGGGACGAGGTACACGTCGACCGTCGCGGCGGCGGCCGACGCGGCGAGCGCCCCGGCAGCCAGCAGACTCCCAAGCAACTTCTTCATTACTCAATCCTCCTCCGCGCGTCTCTTCACTGTGGGACGAGAAACGATTGTATTTCGTCGAACTCCTCGAGATCGACCCTGACGACCCCGGGCATCCGACGCCGACCGGCACGCGGACCGGCCGGCGTCGGAATGTCCCGAAATCAGTTACGGACTACGGACGCGGCGGCCGCTGCTGCATGCCACCGCCCTGCTGCTGCTGTCCGCCCGGCCGGCCGTTGCCGTTGAGCTTGCCGTTCTTGAACGGCAGCGGCTGGTTCGGGTTCGCGTCGCGATAGCACGCCACCCAGGTCTGGTAGTCAACCAGGGTGATGCAGCCGTCGCCGTCGAAGTCCGCATCGGCGCGGTACTTGATGTCGCCGATGCAGCTTCCGAAGGCGTCGACGAAGTCGTTGTAGTCGTCGACGTCGACGTCGCCGTCGCCATCCAGGTCACCGCAGGTGATGCAGTTGCCCTGGCCGCCCGTCACGAGCAGCGTGAAGGTGCCCTGACCGCTGTTGTAGCCGGCGACGCGGATGTAGTAATCCTCGCCCGCCGTCATGTTCACGGTCACGCTGGAGAGCAGGCCGCAGAAGTCGTCGTTGCAGGCCAGCTCCGTGCCGCCGCACTCGTCGAACACGGCCAGCGCGGTGTCGCCCAGCGACCCGCCGCCCAGGCACGTGTCGATCGTCACGCTGCCGCTCACCTGCGGCGTGTAGACGTACCACACGTCGTAGATGTCATTGAACGTGCAGCTCGTGATGTCCGACCCGGTCGCGTCGACGTTCGTGCCGACGACCGCGACGCCGTCCTCGACGCACACCGCGTTCGCGCACTCGTCGTTGACCAGCGGCTGCGGGCAGGGATTCGGATCGCAATCGGTGTTCAGACCCTGGAACGCACCGCCCTGCGCGAAGCAGTCGGCCGGCAGCAGGACCTGGCACGAGCCGTCGTCGAAGCAGCACGCGCCCGGCTCAGGCTCGCCGCCGCACGTGCCGCCGCCGCCCGTCACAACCAGCACGAAGTTGCCTTCGGCGCCGTTGTAGCCGGCGAAGCGGATCTTGTACGTGACGCCGGCCGTGGCCGGCCACGAGACGACCGACTGGAGCCCGCAGGAGTCGTCGTTGCAGGCGATCTCGGTGCCGCCGCAAGCGGTGAAGACCGAGAGCGTCGTGTCGAACGCGCTGCCGCAGGTCGAGGCCGAGACCATGCCGCTCACCGCCGGCGTGTACTCGTACCACACGTCCTCGGTGTTGGCGAACGCGCAGCTATCGATATCGGTGCCGCTGGCGCCGATGTTCGTGCCGCTCACCTGCACGCCGTCGATCAGGCAGATCGCGTTCTCGCACAGGTCGTTCTCAGGCGGAAGCGGGCAGTTGACCATGCCGCAGGTCAGGCCGTCGCCCTGGTACACGCCGCCCAGACCGCCGCACTCGGACGCCGTCACGTTGTCCACGCAGCTCCCGTCGGCCAGGCAGCAAGCGCCGCGCGGCACACTGCAAGGAGCACACGTGAGTTGGGCGATGTAGCCGGCCGGGCAGTCCACGAGGTCCGCGAACTGCGGGGCGACGAAGAAGAAGTACGTGCCCGGACCGACGCAGATCGTCACGCTCGCCGTCTCGCCGGCGTTCGGGAACGCCGCCGGATCGACGATGCCGAGCAGGTCGGCGCAGTTGCCGGTGCCCGGAGGATCGGTCGGGACCGGACCGACCAGCGCCGCGAACTCGACGCTCACCGTCCAGGTCAGTTCCGTTTCCTCGGTGACGGTGATGCGATACCAGTCGGTATCGCGCGTGCCGCCGTCAAACCACGCGCTGCCGCAATAGAGGTCGCCGCAATTGATGTCCACGAACTGCGGCGACGCCATGTTGCAGCCGCCGTCGGTGTCGCTGCCGCAAGGCTCCGGCTCCTGGAGGCCGCCCGGCGGGCAGACGATCGGGCAATCATCGCAACTGGTGAACGCGCCGAGCCAGGTGCCGCCGGTGGTGCCGCACTCGGCCTCGGTCGTGATCGCGCAGGTGCCGTCGTCATAGCAGCACGCGCCGGGGAGCTGGCCGCACGGAGGCGTCAGCTCTTCGCACAGCGTGTTGGCCGCGAAACGCAGGCCCGGCCCGATGCAGTTGATCAGCTCGACGTTGTCAGTGCAGATGCCGGTCGAGTCGTCGCAGCAAGCGCCGAACGTCGGGACGTACGCGCCGGTCAGGCAGTACGCCAGGTCATCCGGAATCGGCTGCGGGCCGAAGCCGTCGCCCAGGTCCTGCAACCCGGAGCCGAGCCCGCCGGGGCCGCTCGTGAGCCACAGGAACCAGCACAGGCTGTTGCCAGCGCCGCGGATGCTCACCCAGCCATTCGGGATGGTGCAGAACGGCGCGATCGGATCAACCGTGTAGTACGTCAGCGGGAAGCCGGCGTACAGCAGACCCGTCGCGGTCTGCGTGGCGGTCACGGTGTACGTGCACACCGGAATCCCCGGCAGGCCGCCGCTGTCGGTCCAGAACGTGATGTCGAACACCGGGTTCGGCTCGACGCACGGGATGAACCCGAAGAAGTCGAACTGCGCCTCGATGCCCCACCAGTGAATGTCCGTGATCTGACCGATCACGCCCGAGAAGTCGTCGTACACGGTGTACGAGATTCCAGGACCGCCGGCGTCGAGTTCGGACGTGTAGGCCGTCCACAGGTCGCCGGTGCCGCTGGGATTCTGCCCGAACAGCGAGCCCGGCGGGCAGGCCGGCGGCGGCGGGGCTTCGGTCATGTCGAAGGTGTAGTCGCCCGACGCGCCGAAGTAGCCGTCCACGACGATGTAGTACGTGTTGCCGCCGGTGAGCGTGACGCCCTGCACCGCGGAGACGTACGCGGAGGCATACGACGGCGTTGAACAGAAGTCGTCGTTGCAGGCCACGAACGTGCCGCTCTGATACGCGCCGCACACGTTCTCATAGACGTACAGTTTGCTGTCATACGCGGTGTTCGCGCAGAGCGAGATGTCCACGGTCACCGTGGAGCCCGGTGTGTACGAGTACACGACGTCCGGCGAGCCCGGCGTGTTGAACGGACAAACCTCGTCGTAGTTGTCCGTGGCGGCCGACGTGTTGCCGGTGTCCGAGTACGGAATGCCGGGAATCACAGTCGCCGTCGCGCAATCGTCGCCGCCGACCCGGTTCTTGAGTTGCAGGTTCGGGTTGACGTGCTGCGTCTTTCCGACGTTGGACTGACTCACCCGCTGGCCGACGGCGGCCGGGCTGACGAGCTTCTGCGGGGCGACCGCAGGCCCTACCGGCACCTTCTCCTTGTCGGCTGCGAGCACGGTCGCGGTACAGAACGCACCGGCGACCAGAAAGCTGGTTCGCATGTTCCAAACCATGTGTCTCGCCTCCTCTTACCTGAACGTGATTGGACGAACGGCTTGGTCGACAAATAGCGCGGGCCTGAGAAGTGGAACAGTCCCGAGCGATTTGCGGCCCTTCACAACAGAACGACGATTGAAGATGGAAGCGAAGCAGGCGGGATACAAACGGCGTGCGGCGACAGCACCTGTACACCGCCACCGTGTCGTGCGCGGACAACACGCCCGATTCAGCCGACCGTTAGCCACGCTTCCCCTCTTCCGTGCGCAAGAGAGCTCGCACGGTACCACTGAAACCTTCTCGATCAGCGGGGTGCCAAACGGCGACCCGACGCGGCGCGATGACGGAACCTGACGGGGGTGGTCCGACACCGCTCACGGCGCAAGCTGGTCGAGCTGATTTCTATCCTCCTCCTGCATCGAAGAGATGCACGTAGGGTCGATGGTATTGAACCGCGGTCACGGTGTCAATAGAAGCGTGCGCCGCGGTATCGACCGCGAGGCATAGTACGTAACATGTTATATAATAATATGTTACGACACAGCGTGTGCCGACCGAGCGTGAACCTGGAACCATTTGGCCGATAATAGGGTGCTTCTCGCACCGCCTGGGGCGTGAAGGCGCTCGATTATAAATTTGGGTTCAGGCGGCGGCGCGCGAGTTCGCTACGGCGCTTGGCGAAGTCGTTCGGCGAAACCGCCAACGGAATTACAGTTTCGCCCGCGTGTACGCAGCGCGCGGGCGCATGGCTTGACGCTCGCGCCGCACCCGGTAGACTCCAACGGCTCCCAGTAAGCCCGCCCGGTCCCCGTAGCTCAATTGGATAGAGCGTTGGCCTCCGGAGCCAAAGGTTGCTGGTTCGAATCCAGCCGGGGACGTTGACCCGCACGTCCGCGCGGGGTCCGGCGCCGACGGACGATCACGCAATGAATCACGGTCGCGGCACGCAGTTGGTTCAAGAGGTTCGCGAGCTTGAACGGCGCATCGAGCATACGCTCGCGAATGCACGCAATGGCGCCCGCCTCGGCCGCCGGCTGGGGCTGGAGCTGCTCGGCGTGCTGAACGGCGCGGGGCGCTTCGATCTGCTCCCGGAACTTGTGCCGCGTACCTCCGCGCTGACGGAGCGGATCGAGAAGCGGCTGCGGCAGAAAAGCAACCACAACCTGGCGCGGGCGATCTACGCCAACGCGTTCTACGGCGAGTCCATCGAATCGCAGCTTGCGTCCGGGCGTTTGTATCGCAGCGAATGGAACCTCGTGAACCGGCTCGCGCGGCTGTTGCACGTGACGCCGAGCCACGGACAGGGGAGCCTGGAGGAGCCGCCGGAGTGGATGATCGACGTGGACGAGTCGCACCAGCAGCTTCGCGTCTGGCTGCGCGAACCCGCGCTCCAGGACATGCTGCTGGCAGGACTCGAGACGTTCCTCGTGCCGGCCGGTTCGGGAAGGCCGTCGACCGAGGTGTACGGCATCGCGTTCGGCTCATCCCGCATCTCGCGCCCGGCGCGACGGCGGGCGTCACAGACCACGCTGGCGGACCTGAACATCGAGCGCGTGTGCATTCAACAGCGGGCCGAAGGCTCTCCGTCGGTCGTGTTCACGGACAAGCGCAGCGAGTACATGCAACTGGCGATGGCGGAAGAGCTGTTCCCGTACTGGAACCTGCTGGGCGATTTCCACACGCACACATATAAGAACCTCGAGCAGCTCTTGGAGAACCGCGGCTGGCACTACAGCCGCTTCGATGAGCGCGTCAACATCGAGTGGTGCGCCCGGCTGCGCCAGGCCGGCCATCGGCCGCGCGTGGCGCTGATTTTGGCGCTGAGCCGCGCCGCGCGCCGCGCTCGGCGGTCGGTGGAAGCATGGGGTGGAAACGCTCACGTGTTGCGCACGACGATCGGCGACTGTCACTGCTTCATCGCCGCCTACCGCATCCGCCCGGACGGCCGCTATTCCACCGATGGCATCGAGCTCAAGTGCCCGCACCTGGCCGGGCGGTGAACGGGGCGGTCGGCCGCGAATTGCACCCCGGTCCGCCCGCGATAGGATGACGCTTCATGATCGACGCGTCGGTACACGATCCGCCCGGGGCGGCGGCGGTCGTCGGCGAGCGTGCCGCCGGCACCACGCCGGAGACGCCGGCGGATGCACCGATCATCGACGTCTGGTCACGGACCGAACCGAAGTACCGGCGGCGGGCGGTGGTCCTGTTGCTGGTCACGTTCACGCTGTTCTGCGGGCTGTGCGTGTTCGCGTTCTGGCTGCGGGAGTCGCGGCTGTTTGATTTCAGCCTGGCGAGCTATGCCGCCCCGGCGCGGTTCTGGGGCGCCGACGTTCCGAACCTCAACGACTACATCCTGGAGCCGATCAGCGTCCTGCGCACTCCGCTGCACGCGGTCGTGCTCGGCCAGTTGCTGGCCGCGATCGTTGCGGTTCCGATCGTGGTCTCAATCCTGTACCGGCTGCCGTGCGTGATTCCGTTTCTGCTCGCCGTGGCGCTGTTTGCGCACATGCCCTGGATGAGCGTGACGCTGCTGCTCAGCGCCGTGCTGGCATCCGTCCGGCCGTTCCGGATGCGCTTCCACTTCGGTTCGGCGCTGCTCGGCCTGCTGCCGGTCCTGCTGTATTTGTGGCTAGCGACGCGCGGCACGCCCGATATGCTCGCGGCCGCCTCCCCCACGCAGAAGACGCTGCTCGCGGCGCCGTGGGTGCTGGCGATCCTGTCGGCCGTAGCGATGATGGGCGTGATTCTGCTCATCGCCCGTTTGGTGAACTATCGCCCGGGGGCTGTGGCCCCGGTGGTGGCGGTGTTGTTCGCGACGCCGGTGATTCTCTTCCACAAAGCGGTCGGGACGGACGAGCTCGCGTACCGGATCCTGGAGCGCGACTACGGTCCGCGTTCGGCGCGGTTTGAGCCGCGCCAGGACGTTCGCCCGAAGCTGCGCGAGCTTGCCCGCCGCGTCGTCCTGGACGAATCGCTCTACGCGCGTTACCTGCCCGACTTCGTCGCGGCGCTGAGCGGGCAGCCGGTCTCGAACCCGCGCCAAATCTGGCACCTGCTGGAGATCGAGTTCCTGCGCAACCGCGCGGAGGCGTACGAGGCCTGCAAGCAGTTCATCGCCGACCACCGCACGAGCCGTTACATCCCCAACGTGCTCTACTTCCAGGCCCGCGTGCTCGACACGCGCCTGGACGAGCGCACGCTCGACCGGCTCGAACCGCGGCGCGAGCTGTATACGGACTTCCCGCACGTGCAGTCAGAGCGCGTCTGGTCCGCGCTGCTCTCAGAGCACGCCGATTCCCCGCTCGCCATCGCCGCCGGCTTGCGGCTCGGCCAGCTCGCGCTGCGCCGCGGCGACGCGGACACAGCGACGAAGTTCCTCGATCAGGCCCTGGAGCTCGGACTGGAACTTGCAGCGCGCGCCCCGCGCGACGACGAATCGCTCTGGGCGGCGCTTACGCCGGCGCCCCCGGAAAGCACGCTGCTGTTCGAGCCCGCGCCGCATCTTCAGGAAGCTCGGCGGCTGCGTGACCTGATCGCGCAGAATCGCGACGATCCACAGTTCGGGAATGAGCCGCTGCGCGAGCTGGCTTCGCTCGACTCGCGCCGCGCCCAGTACGCGGAACAGATCCTGCGGCTGGCCGAGCGCGTTCGCGGCGGCCTGCTGTACGACAACCTGCTCGTCCGCTGGGCCGAGGCGCAGCCCGATCCGCGCAGACGCACCGCGCTGCTCGAATCGCTGGCCAACGATCTCCCGGAGGGCGACGGAAAAGCCGAGGCCGCCTTCCGACTGGCAAACCTCGAGATTCAGAATTTGGGCGAAGCAGACCCGGCGCGGCGCGCGCGCGGCGTCGCGCGGCTGCGTGAGCTGGCCCAGCAGCATGCCTCGCTGAGCTGGGGCATCGAGGCGACGCGTCTGCTCGAGAAGCTCGAACCGGCCGCGACGCAGCGCACGGTGCCGCAATGAGGCAGCTCATCCTGGCCGTCACCGGCGCGAGCGGCGCGCCGTACGCCCGGCGGCTGGCTCAGTGCCTGGTGTCCTACGACCTGCACCTGCACCTGATCGTGACTCCCGCCGGCCGCCGCATCCTCGCCGACGAACTCGGCCTGCGCCGGCTGACGGCCGAGGCGTTCATCGGCCGCGGCGCGGGGAACGTCACGCTCGTTTCACCACGCGACATCGGGGCCCGGATCGCCAGCGGCTCGTTCCTGACGCACGGCATGGTCGTGTGTCCGTGCAGCAGCCACACGCTGGCGGCAATCGCCGGCGGGCTGGCCGACAACCTCGTGACCCGCGCGGCCCTCGTCACGCTCAAGGAATCGCGAAAGCTGGTGCTCGTGCCGCGCGAGATGCCGCTCAGCACGATCGAGCTGGAAAACATGCTTCGCCTCAGCCGCGGCGGCGCGATCATCTGCCCGGCTTGTCCGGGGTTTTACATGTTGCCCGCGGACGTCAACGACCTGGTGGATTTCGTGGTCGGCCGCGTGCTGGACCTGCTGGGACTGCCCCACGAGCTGCACACGCGCTGGGACCCCGCGGCGCGCACGGCGGCGGCCGAGCGCGCTCCGGAGCGTACGGAGTAAGTCATGTCCGCCCTCGTCGCCGCTGCACGCAACTGGGGCGAGATGATCAAGTTCAGCCACTCGCTGTTCGCGCTGCCGTTTGCGGTCTTGGCCGCGTTCCTCGCGGCGCGCCCGAGCCTGCCGAGCGCGACCGAGTTCGGCCTGATCGTCTTGTGCATGGTCGCTGCGCGCAGCACGGCGATGACCTTTAACCGCATCGTCGACGCGCGCTACGACGCCGCCAACCCGCGCACCGCGCAACGGCACCTGCCGGCCGGCCGCATCTCCCCTACCGCCGCGTGGGCGTTTCTGGTCGCGGCCGCCGTCGCGTTCCTTGTCGGCTGCGCCGGGTTTTTCATCGCGCGCGGCAATCCCTGGCCGTTGCGGCTGGGCCTTCCCGTGCTGGCGCTGCTGTGCGGTTACTCGTACACGAAGCGTTTCACGCGCTTCTCGCACCTGGCGCTCGGCGCGGCGATCGCGCTCTCGCCTGTCGCCGCATGGATCGCGATCTCGCCGCAGACGCTCGGACTGCCGGCCGCCGCGCTGATGCTGGCCGTGGCCACGTGGATTGCCGGGTTCGACATCATCTATGCCTGCCAGGATGTCGAGTTCGACCGCGGCGCCGGGCTGCACAGTTTGCCCGCGCGGCTCGGAGTCGGTCCGGCGCTGTGGGCGGCCCGCGGGTTGCATGCCGTGACCGTCGCGGCCCTGGTCGCAGTCGGGCGCACGGCCGCGCTCGGCGCACTGTACTACGCCGGCGTGGGCTGCGTGGCGCTGCTTCTGGTGATCGAGAACGCCCTGGTCAGCCCGCGCGACCTGAGCCGCGTGAACCTGGCGTTCTTCACCGTCAACGGCATCGTCGGGCTGGTGCTCGGCGGACTGGGCGTGTTGGACGTGTGCCTCTCGACCGTGCAGCCGTGACAAGTTCCGAACTGCCGGCGGAGCGCGCCCGACGCCGACGGCGACTGAATCGCGCCCTGCTTCTGCTGGCGCTGGCGACGTGGTTCGTGGCGATGCTGCCGCTGGCGTTCTGGGGGCTGCCCACGTCGGCCGACAACGACCTGCTGTTCGGCGGAGGGCCGCCCTGGCCCGCGGAACGCTACCGATCCGCTGCCGCACTGGAGTCGCTGCGCTCGCGCCGCGGCGGCGCCGATGCGGACTTGAACCCCCTTTCCGCCCGCGACGGGTTGATTGACCTCACGGAGTCCGAGGCAGCGCGGGCGGAGATTCTTCGCCGCTACCGCCTCTACTCGCGGCAGCCCGACGAGATGATCACGTTCCGCGCGCTTCAGCGCATGAGCCTCCGCCCGTTGGACCTCGACCCCCGGCTGTACCAGTACGGCGGGGCCTACGTGTACGGGGTCGGCGCTGCGTTGGCGCTCGGGCACATCGCGGGCGCGCTGGATCTCTCCAGCGACGCGGCCGTGTATCTGAGCGAGCCCGAGCGCTTCGCGCGCTTCTACGTCGTCGCCCGCACGGTCTCGCTGCTTTTCGGAACCGCAGCGCTGGCGGGCGCGTACGCGCTTGCCGCCCGGGCGGCAGGACGGCGCGCGGGCTGGCTGGCGGTGCTGCTGACCGCCGCGTCACCCGTGTTCATCACGCAGGCGCTGGAGGCCAAGCCGCATCTGCCGTCTGCGTGCCTGTTGGTTTGGGCAGCGGTATTCGCGCTGAGGTCGCTCGAGCGTCGCCGCAAGCGCGACGCGCTGCTGCTCGGTTGCGCCGGCGGCGGCGCGCTCGCGCTGGTGCTGACGGGCGCCGTCGCGGCGCTCTACTGGCCGGCTGCATGGCTGGCGCGCCACCGCGCGCGGGGCACAACGCGCTCGGGACGACTCGGCGCGGCCGCCGTCGCCGCGCTCATTTACTGCATGACAAATCCGTATGTGCTCATCAACGCCGTTGCCGACCGCGAGACGCTGCTCGGAAACATCGGCAACTCGACCGCGATGTACAGCGTGCGGCAGATTCCTGCCGGCGCGGTGCGGACATTCGAGCTGCTCTTCGAGGGCGCGGGGCCGCTCGTCGCCGGCGCGGGGCTGCTCGGTTTCGCCTGGCTGCTGTGGCGTTGGCCGGACCGGACGCTGGTGGCATCCAGCGCCGGCCTGGGAATGGTGGTGATTGGCGTCCTGCTGGGCGCCGGCAAGCCCGCCGAGTACGCGCGCTTCCTGGTCCTCCCGGTGATTCTCCTCGCGGTTGCGGCGGCGGCACTACTGGCGAACGCGTTCCGCCGCTCCGCGTGGCTGGCGAGGGCGGCGCTGGCGCTCATCGTGCTGACACAGCCGGCGCCGGCATACCTGGGGGCGTTCGCGGCGGACGCCGGGCGGACCACGGAATCCCGGCAATTGGCCGCCTGGTGGCTGCGGGAGCGCACGGGGACGCAGGAGGCGATCGGCGTCATCCAGGAACCGGCGCCGTATTCGGTCCCGCCGCTGGATTTCACGCGCTGCACGGTCGTGCTGTTGCCGCAGCGCGAACCGGCAGACCTTGAGGCCGCGGCGCTTCCGGCGTGGCTGGTGTTCACGGCCGACGATGAGCGTACGCACGCGTCGGCGTGGTGGCGGCGTCACTACCGTCTCGTGCATCGCATTCCGCCGGCGGGCGCAACACTGGCGCGGATCGCCTGGGCGAACAAGCCGGTGTTCATTTACGAGCGCGTCGATCGGCAGTGAGGCCAGCGCGGTTTCGCGGCCACAGACCGCTCCGAGGCGGTGTCAGCATGCTGGCGGCGTGTCGCTATTCGCACGCCTCGCCGAACGCTTCGAGGAACTGCGAGAGGTCCGCCAGATCGATGCAGCCGCTGTTGTCCAGGTCGGCCTCCGGCAGAAACGCGGCGTCGCCCTCGCACGAGCCGTAGACCGGCAGCAGCACCATCAGGTCGCTCAGCTCCACCAGCCCGTTCTCGTCCAGGTCGCCCGGGCACAGCGGCGTGCCGTGAAAGACGAGCCGGAAGTCGTTCCAGGTGGCGATGGTCCCCGCGCGGCGGTCGGAGACGTGCACGGTCCAAATGCCCGCGGAGGACTCATCCCAGTGCCGCACGGACGTGAACAGATCGTTGATGAGGTCGTCCTGCTGGTCGAAGCGCTGGCTGGCGACGATCGAGGACGTTCCGGACGGCGAGGTCACGACGATCCGCAGGTCGCCGATGAACGTCGTCTGCACGTTCAGAAACAGCTCGACGTGCTCGATGCGGATGCCGCGCTCGACGAAGACCGTCGCGTCGAAGCCCGTCTGGTCGTTGTCGGGCAGCACCACACCGACCGGCACGGCGCCCGTGTCCACGACTACTTCGTGCGGCACGTTCCGCCAGGCCTGCGCGAGGGGCACGGCCGCGGAGGCGTCCACCGCGCCGAAGCCGTAGTAGTAGTGGATGTCGTGCCCGGCGCCGTTGGCTTCCCACTCGGTATTCGCCGGATCCACCTTGCGGGCCGAGTTCACGAGCACGTGCTGCACGTCGCGCCAGGTAAGCGCCGGGTTGGCTTCGAGCATCAGCGCGATCACTCCGGCCGCCAGCGGCGCCGCAGAGCTCGTTCCGCCGAAACTGCCGGTCCAGCCGCTGTTCCAGTCCGTGGTCTGAATCCAACGCACGTTGCCGTGTGAATGGGCGCAGACCATCACGGCCGAGCCGCGTTCGTCGTAACTGGTGCGCGTCTCCTGGTCGCCGATGGCGTTCACGGCGATCGTGTAGCGGCTCGAGGCGTACGGGTCGTAATCGACACGGTCGCCGGTTCCGCCGCCGTTGCCGGCCGCCCAGACGAAGATCGTGCCCAGCCCGCCGCGCCCGGTCGAGACGGCCTCCTGGAGCGCCGCCTGCACAATCGGCGGCAGCGTGCGATAGCGCGGCTCGTCGAGCGGGCCCCACGAGTTGTTCTTGATGTCGTTCAGGTCGTTTCGGAACGCCAGCGCTTCGGCCGACTGCTCGTCGCTGCCGACGCGCTGCGTCGCGAGCCGCGCTCCGAACGCCGCGCCCGAGCCGAAGATCCCGTTGCCCCCGACGGCTGCGGCCACTCCGGCGACCGAAGTGGTGTGCGAAGCGACGTCGCCGCCGGGTTGCGAAGCCTCGACGTTCCACTGCGCGGCGAGATCGGGGTGATCGAGCTGCCAGGAGGACAACTCGACGATGCCGATCGTCACGCCGGCCCCCGAGATTCCGCCCTGCCACACCGGGAGCACGCGCGCGTCCGCTCCGGGGCTGGCGTAGTTGATCAGGTGCCACTGGTACTGGAGGTATGGGTCGCTCGGCACATCACGCAGCGAAACCGGCTGCGTCAGGTCCACGTGCGCCGACCGCACCCAGTCGAACCGCGACAGCGCCTCGGCGGCCTCGACCGCCTTGGCGACCGATTCCGCACGCACGCTGAAGAAACCGCGCGCCGCGGGCGATGCGCGAACGTGCAGCCCGGGCCGCTGCGCCACCCAGCGCCGCAGCGAGACCGGATCGTCCGTTCGCACCGTGATACGGCTGTTCAGCACGTAACCGGCTTCGACATCCGCGGCAGACTGGGTCGCTTCGGACAGCCGGAGCCACGCGCGGCTGCTTTCGGCGCCGGGGGCCTCGGCCATGAACACGCGTGGTCCGCGGTAAGTCGGCGCGATGACGTGCGGAAGCGAGCGAAGCTGCTGGAGCGGGACCGGGGCCTCGGCCGCCGGCGGACCGGCGAGTGCAGACGCGCTGCCAGCCACGAGGAACAGCGTTAGCGCGCGGCGAATCGCGCGACCTGCGTTCGGCAATCCGGTCCCCTTGTCCTTGAAGACCTCGGAGCGTGGCGGCGTCGCCGGCTCGATGAATGCTAGGGACGGGGCCGAGTCGTGGTCAACGAAATGCGGCACGCCGGACGGCAGTATCGGCCGGGTTGGTCCGCAAATAGCCGCGACGCTGCCACGCGTGAGCGAGACAGCGTCGCGACGGGAGGAGGAGAGGAGGTCCGCTTATACGAACACGCGCTCGTCAATCGCCTGCCGCAGCTTCGACAAGGCGCGGTTCTGAATCTGCCGTACGCGCTCCTTCGTGACGCCGAAGATGTCCGCGACCTGGCGGAGCGTCTTGTCGGGAACCAGCCGACCGCCAGCGGCCGGCCGGCCGAAGCCGAAGCGCTCGGTCAGGACGCGCCGCTCCGTCGGAGTCAGTTCAGCCTCATTCTGTTTGAGGATTCCACGCAGTGCTTCGATACAGTCTTCTTCGAGACCGGCGCGGCGCGATTCCACAACGTCGCCGCGCTGCATGTCCGGATCGTATTCGGCCGGGAAGTAGCTGCGCCGGCGGGCCATCATCGCCACAGCGCGCGTGATGCTGGTAATAATCGCCCGGCAAGCGTAGGTGCTGAACTTGAATCCGCGCGCGCAGTCGAACTTGTCGACGCTGCGCAGAAGCGCCAGGTGGCCTTCGCTGATCAGCTCGCCGAAATCGACCCCCTTGATGCGCGAGCGCTCGATCATTGTCGGCGCAAGCCCCAGGTTCGCCTCGACAATCTGCCCGCGAAGCGTCTCCACCAGCCGGTCCCAACGAAGCAGCTCTTTCGAAGCTGCCGCCGTAAGCCGTTTTCCCGCATACATTTGCAGCAGCCGCATCATGCGGTAGCGGCCGTAGTTGAACGCCAGGAACAACGCGCGTTCCTGTGCAAGAGTCAGCGAGCGCCCGGAACCGCTCCCATGCCGCCCCGTGACCACACGCGCCAGCGCCGGGCGAACCGCCTCAGCAGCGGCAAGAATCCCGGGCTCCGCTCCACGGGTCCGAAAGCTGGAATCGACCACGCACTCCAGCGACTCGGTCACCCGCCTACGGAGTCGTTGCATCTCCTCGGCACTGAAGCGGCGCAGCGCGTCTCCCGACGGCAAGCGGCAGGAGGGCAACAACTTGCGCAGCTTGCCGGGCTTTCCGGCGTCGATCTTCGGCTGTTTTTTCACCGCACGCATTCGGCCTCCAAGCCGCGGTGCCGTTCGCCATTATTTCGTACGTCCGGACCTCGCGCACCGTTCGCATTGGCCCGCGGTCCGTTCGACAGACGGCTTTCCGTCGTATTAGACGCTCCAGGTTACCGGAAGTTGCGCGGAATCTGGGCAAAATCTTGCACCAATTGCATGAACCGATACGCGACGGTGGGCGATTACCGACCGATGGGCCTACGGTTACACGCATCCCGGCTTGGGTGATCTCCGAACCCGGCGCTGGCGAGCTCGCGATTGTCTCCCGCAGCAGCCATTACGCTCCGGAACCGCGCACAGATTCGTGCTCGGGATTGGATTCCAGTGCGCGGCTTGACGGTTCGGCCAAGAGGCTTTTCATCCGCCGACCTTGGACTTGTCCGGCACCGGCGGGGGCGAGGGTCGCTGGACCGGCTTTTCCTTGAGCAGCCGCTGGACCTCGGCAATCGCGCGGTCGAGTTGCGGGTCGCGCCCGGCGACCCAATCACCTGGCAGGATATCCACCTCGATGTCGGGATCGACGCCACGGTTCTCAAGTCCCCAACCGCGCTTCAAATCCCACCAAGCGTACTCGGGCTGCGTGCTCAGGCCGCCGTCGATGAAGTCCTTGTCGCCGCGGATACCCACTACGCCGCCCCAGGTGCGCATTCCGATCACGGGTCCCAGCCCGAGCATCTGGAACGAGGCTGGAAAGATGTCGCCGTCCGAGCCGGCCATCTGGTTGATGAGGACCACCTTGTGGCCTTGGTGCGTACGGCTGGGGTACGTGCCGCCCTTGCCGCGACGCGGGCGATCAAACGCGATTGCGCGGCGCGCCAGGCGCTCGATCATCATCTGCGAGACGAAGCCGCCGCCGTTGTAGCGGACGTCGACGACCAGACCGTCGGTCTCGGTTTGCGGGTAGAAGCCGCGCACGAACGCCGCCAGTCCCTCACCGCCCATGTCGGGCAGGTGCAGGTATCCGACGCGCCCCTCGGTCTTCTCGGCCACGTACTCGCGGTTTCGCCGGCACCAGTCCCGGTAGCGCAACGTGCCGTCCTCGCGTAGCGCTTCGATCTGCACGTCGCGCGCGTCGCTGCGGTCCGGCTTGGCGCCGACCGTGAGCAGCACCTGCTGGCCGGCCAACCCGGTCAGACGCTCGTAAAGGTTGTCCGTTGCATGCAGATCGCGACGGTTGATCGCGAACAGGTACTCGCCCTCGCGTACGAGGGCATGGCTCTGGGTCAGCGGCGATTTGACGTCGGTCTCCCAGACCTCCGGACGCAGAACGCGCGCAAAGCGCAGCGCGTTCGCGCTGGGATCGGGCTCCAGGTCTGCGCCGAGCAGACCGACGGGGACGCGCTTGGCGTTGCGTGTGTCGCCGCCCCAGACGTACGTGTGGGACGTGCCCAGTTCGCCGATGAGCTGCCCGATGAGGTCGTTCAATTCGTGGCGCGTGGCGACGCGCGGCAGGAGCCTTCCGTAACGCTCCTTCATCGCGGGCCAATCCGTTCCGGCCATGTTCTCGGCCCAGTAGAAGTCGCGCTGGAGCCGCCAGGCCTCGTGGAAAATCTGCGCCCACTCCTCCGCGGGTTTGACCAGCAGCGGCAGGCCGGCCGGATCGATCTTCTCCTTGATCTCGTCGGGGTCGGCCTCTTTCGCTTCCTCCAGGTCGGCAATCAGGATTTCGTCCTCAACGCGCCAGGCGATGCGCTCGCCGTCGTCGCTGAGGTCGAAATCGCGCAGCGCCTCGATGAGCGTCTCCGCGGACCGCTTCTCGAAGTCATAGACGTGCAGCGTGTTTTCGGGCTTCTCTTCCTTCTCAAAGAAGTCCTCGTCCAGAATGCCCTCGACCGGCGAGCTCATGTACAGCAGCTTGCCTTCGGCCGCGCGCAGCGCCGTGTAGTTGTCGGCCTCGATCGGCAGCTCGATCACGCGCCGCTGAATCCCCTCCAGATCGACGACGACTTCGGGCAGCTCGTTTTCCTCGTCCTCGCCCTCCGCTGCGCCATCGCCGGGCTTGCTGGCCGCCTCGCCCTTGCCTTTGCCCTTTTTGGCGTGCTGCCGTTCGCCGCGTGCGGCCCGCGACGCCGCGTGCGATGACGCGGGCTTGTCGCCGCCCGCCTCTTCCGCGCCGTCGCCGTCCTCGGCCGGCTCGTTCGGTTCGTCGAGCAGTTCCTCGGGCAGCAGCGGCGACTTGCCGTCCTTGGCGAGGATCAGGAGGCACAGCTTGTCCGAACGGATCGTGACGAATTCCGCGTCGATCGTGTCCAGCGTCGGGTTCACGTGGCGGCTGGAGAGGAAGTAAAGGTACTTGCCTTCCGGGTCCCAGACCGGGCTGTAATCGCTGGCAAACGAGGATGTGACCGGCGTGGATTTCCCCGTCGCCAGTCCGTAGAGGTAGATCGTGCTGTTCTGATTCGGCGCCTGCTTCACGTACGCGAGCCACTGGCCGTCGGGCGAAAAAGCGTACTCGCGGATTTCGGACACGTCGCTCTGATCCACCTGCCGAACGTCGCCGCTGTCTACATCCACAAGAAACAGGGCCATCGTCAGGTCGGCGTACGCCAGATGCTTGCCGGCGGGCGACCAGACCGGCTCGAAAATCCAGCCTTTCGCGCGCTTCGTCAGCACGCGGTGCTTCTCGGCGCCCGCAGCGTCATAGAGCGCGAGTTCCTGCTCGCCGGTCTCGTCCGTGATGCACGCGATCCGCTTGCCGTCCGGCGAGAACACGCCGCCTCGCTCGCGCACGCCGGACGTCTCGTTGAGCTGAATGACGCGGCCCGGCTTGCTCGACCGCACCCACATCTCGCCGCGGGACGAGATCACGATGCGCTTGCCGTCCGGGCTGAGGTCGTACGTTTCCAGCGTGTCGGAGGCGTCCTCGACGCGCGGGCGAAGCTCGGTGCGATCGCTGGGCAACTCGATCTCGAGCTTGCGCGTCTGTCCGCCAGCCACGTCGAGCAGCCACAGGTCGCCGCCGTGCATGTACACGACGCGCCCGGCGTCCATGTCCGGCCAGCGCACGTCGTACTCGGCGTGGTTGGTGAGCTGCTTCAGGTCCTTGCCGTCCGGCTGCACGGCGTAGATGTTCATCCGCCCCGACCGGTCCGATGCAAAATACACGCGGCCGTCGTGCCACATCGGAAACGCGTCCGTGCCGTCCCAGTCGGTGAGCCGCCGAAACGTGCCGGCGGACAGGTCGCCGAGCCAGATGTCGGCCGCGGTGCCGCCGCGATAGCGCTTCCAGGTCCAGAACTCGCCCGAGAAGCGCGTGAACGCGACAAACTTGCCGTCGGGTGAGAACGAGGCCAGCGAGGCGATGCCGATCTTCACGCGAGTCGGATTGCCGCCGCTGACCGGGATCTCATACAGAAAGGTGTCGCGGTTCGGCGCCTCGGCGCGCGAGCGAAACACGATCCCGGCGCCGTCGGGGCGCCACGCGATGACTTCTTCCGACGCGGGATGGAAAGTCAGCCGCTTCGGCTCGCCGCCGCCGGCCGGCATGACGTACACGTCGGTGTTGCCCTGATACTCGGCGCTGAACGCGAGCCACTTGCCGTCCGGACTGAACTTCGGAAAGCCTTCATTGCCCTCGTGCGTCGTCAGGCGGCTCGCCGAGCCGCCGGCGGTCGAGACCTGCCACAGGTCGCCTTCGGCGGCGAAAACCACGCGCTCGCCGTGGATGGTCGGGAACCGGTAGTAACCGGTGACTCCCGCCAGCGCGGGGGACGGACCGGCCAGGACCACGCTCAGCAGAACGATGACGCATGCGCGATTCACGGTCATGCTCCTTTCGGCGGGCTTCGGCGACCCTCCGAGGGTCCGGTACGCCGCGCTCAGAGGCGTGGACTGACGCACCGCGTGCGCGCTCGGCGCAACACCGCTGAAGCGGTCGCGCGCCGGCCCCAGCGGCCCGGCGGCATCGGGGGCGAGGAATCCGGTCGCCAAGTTTCGCGTTCCGGCAGACCGCGCGGAATCCGGAGCGCGCCGGCAGCTTATCCGTCTGCGGCGAGCGGGGAAAGTCGCGGCCAACCTTTGCGGACAGCCGGCGGGACGGCCGCGCTGATTTCTTGGGGGACCGGTCTTTCGACCGGTCTTGCC
>JABRWC010000068.1:0-44756 GCA_039961675.1 Phycisphaerae bacterium | reverse complement strand
GCGCCCACCCGAACCCCGCCCGGAAGTGCGGAACGCGCCCAACAGAGCCCCGCACGGACGGGCGGGGCAGCCGCCCGCTCCCGCGAGGAGTCGGCGGGCGAAAGGTTGGCCCCGATCGCACACGTACGCGGCCCGCCAGGCGGGCGACTCGGGGTATAGTAGCGCACTAGCCGGGGCGAGCCGTGCACCCGGGGCCGAACGCGCCTGGGGCTGCCAGCGGACGAGGCGTCGATCGCGGTGCGCCGCGCCGGCGGACCAGGTGGAAGCGGCGTGCATCGGAGCGATCCAGCTCTCATCAAGGCTTGCCTGAGCGGCCGGCAGGACGCATGGGACGAGCTCGTTGAACGCTACGGTCGGCTGGTCTACTCGGTGCCGCGGCGTTACGGCCTCTCCGAGAGCGATTGCGAGGACGTGTTTCAGAACGTCTTCCTGATCCTGCATCGCTCGCTGGAATCCGTGCGCGACCAGACCCGGCTCTCGGCCTGGCTCATCACTACGGCGCACCGGGAAAGCTGGCGCATCGGCCGGCAGAGCGACGACTATCCCGACCTGGACCGGATCATCGAGGATGTTTCGCAGCCGAGCGAAGATCACTTGCTCGCCTGGGAGCGGCAGCACGCGGTGCATGAGGGTCTGAAGCAACTCGGCGGGACCTGCGAGCAGCTCCTGCGGGCGCTGTTCATGGACCCGACGAACCCGAGCTACGAGCATATCAGTGAGCGGCTAGGCATCCGTGTTGGGAGCATCGGTCCGACGCGGGCACGCTGCTTCGAGAAGCTGGCGCGCATCCTCGCGAAACTGGGGTTCGATTCGTCAACGGAAACGTGACCACATGCAGGCGTAATGCGCAACGCGGAATCCGAACCACAAACGCGGGCGAGCACGGAAGTCAAGTTCCGGCGCTCCCTCGCTCGTGCTCGGGGCTCTGATACAGACTCTGAGTCTCCGGCGGATTGCGGATTGTGGACGCGGCGCCCGCGCGCGTCACGCTGGGTCGCCGCAGACCGCGGAAGCATCGCTGGCGCGACCGTCGGATGTGCGTGCCACTCAATACACCGCCGGCATTTGTTCTCCGATCCGTGCGGTATTGACGATCGCCGGGGGGGGTATGTTGACAGTGGCGGGTCGATGCTTCACGAGGAAGGCGAACCAGATGAAAGCGAACAAGAAGCTCAGCGTCGCTTGCGTCGCCGCACTCGCCGCCTTCGGCGTGCTTGCGCCCAGTCGTACGGCGCTCGCGACCGTCCACTGTTACGCAATCGTGGGAGTCGGCCCGGAGCTCGTGTGCGATTCATGTCTTGACCAGTCTTGCGACATGTGCGTGAATCAGTCGTGTTTGACGCCGCTCATGACGATCTGTGTGCCGCTTCAAGTCATCTTCCAGGCACCCGAAGGTGTGGGCGGAATGACCGCCGTGAACATCCACGAGCGTCCCTGCTGTGGTTGGTGGACCTGTGCTCCGCCGCTGCCTCGCGCCGGAGCGGATTGTCGTCGTGGACTTTTCACAGGGAACTGCGCGACAACGGGCTGGCAGGAGTATCTGGAGGGCGACCCCTGCCACGGTTAAGGGCACGACGCGGCGCCGGCCGCCGTCGCTGGCCGCAGATGCACCTGGAGCGGAGCGCAGCACGATGTCATCGATTTGCGCGGCGCTGCTTGTCCAAGCCATCGCTGGTGGAAGCATCCAGCAGTCCGACCTCCGGCCGGTCGCGCTTCAAATGCTGCACGCGGACCGCTCGGCGATCAAGACGGCGACGCTGAGCTGGTCGCGGACCGACTACGCGGATGCCCAGCCCCGGAGCATCCACTTCCAGTCGCGCATCGGCGGTCCCGACCTGCTGCTCAGCATGCGCGGCGACGACGAGGGCGTCATTTCGCGCACCGCCGACGGCAAGCCGGCGCCCGTGTCCTACGGCCCGGTCAACGTGCTCATCCGCGACGGCGACTTGTGGACGCACGCTGACTACGACGTCTTCGCCGAGGTCGAGCCGACCGCGCGCGGCTACCAGGGCACGCCCGACCCGCGCACGTTCGGCCTGGCCCCGGTGATGTCGTTCGAAACGCTGGAAGACACCGTCTGGCTCGGCGGCGGCGATCCGATGGGCGAGTCGTGGTATGAAGTGTATGAGGAACAGGGCCGCGTCGTGGTCGTCTGGACGCACGGCGACGATGAAGTGACGTACTGGATCGAGCCGGAGCACGGCTGGAACCCCGTCCGCGTGGTACACCGCGCGGGCGACCGGCTCGTTGCAGAGATGCGCTGCGAACTGGAGAATTTCGACGGCCATTGGTTCCCGCGGCGCATGGAGTTCTTCAACCCGTCCTTCGCCGACGGCGCGCGTCCCGCCGAGGTGATCGAGATCGACGACGCCGCGTTCAACCGGCCGTCCGATCCGCCGCGGCTTGGCCCGGCGGACATCCGCGTGGACGTCGGGACGAGCATCCACCGCTATGGCCCGGAACGTCGGAATCCCGAACTGGCATTCTGGGACGGACAGAAGCTGATCTCGCAGGAGGAATATTTCCGCCGCTTGGGTGCGGGTGAGCTCCACGAAGGCGACATGCACCGCGAGGCGCTGCGGCACACGCGTGCGTTGACGGCGGAGCGTGAGCGAACCTCGACGGCGCGTCCGGAGCGGTGGTTTTTCCTGGGGCGCGAGAGCGGCACGTACACGTTTCACACCTGGGAATCCGACTGGGAGCGCTACACACGCCAGTTCATCAAGACCTTCAACCTGACGGAAGACCAGACGCAGCACGCCTTGTCGATTCTCGAAGAATGCCAGCAGCGCGGCCGCGCCTACGTCGCCGCGCACCAGGAAGAGATAGACGCGGCGCAACGCGAGATGAAGCGACATGCGCAGGGCGAAACGAAGCCCGACGTGCAGCGCAGCTCGCGCGCGGATCGTGGGCGACCCGAAGCAGCAGTCACGGCGCCAACGTCGGCGCATCAGCGGCTGGAGGCGCTCCGCGAGCAAGTCCACCAACTGATTCGCCCCCTCGATGAAATCTACGCCGAGCTGCGCGGCCGGCTCGATCGAATCCCCACCCGCGCCAGCGCGAGGCCGTCCGCGCGGCGACGTCGCGGCCCGCGTCCGCGCCCTCGGGCGGCTGAGCCGGCCAATACCGACGACTTCCCCCGGACTACGCGACGCTGACGCCGCATCTCACTACAGGGGCCGACCCTGCAATCGGCGCGGTCCCGCGCTTGTGTGCTGTCTCGCAGATTCGCGGCGTGATTCCGGGAACGGCAAACCTCTGGTTCGCGACGCAGAGCAGAGCCTTGCGCTCTCCAACTTTCAGGACGTATGTGTGAGACAGAACGCTAGCGCCAGCCGCGCTGGACCCAACCCGGTTGCACACCGACGCGCCGCAGGAAGGCCCCGAGCTGGCCCGCGTGATGCTGCACGTGCCGGGCGTTGTAGATGTGCGTCTCGGCGCGCGTGAATGGCAGCCAGGGAAATCCGGACGGGCCGTCCAGAGCCGCGCTCGTCTCCGCGGTCGGGGAGTCGCCGAGCACTTCGTGAATCTTCCGCCGGCAGAATGCGGCGTATCCCAGCAGCTCGGGCTGCTCGAAGCGCCGGCTGGGGTACTCGTCCTCGAGCTCCTGCATGCCGCGCGGGTGGAAATTCGGCGCCGCGTCCGCGCCGGAGGCGGCCTCCGCCAGCCGCGCTTCGACCGAGCGCCGAAACGCTTCGTCGCTCGGCGAGAGATAGCAATCGACGAAGCACAGCGCGTGATAGGCGACGTGCCAGAACGGGTATTTTGCCACCGTTCCGTCCCACTGCTCCGGTGGGCAGAGCGCGATGCAGTCATTGAGCATCGCCAGTGCAGCCTCGAGCTGCCCGGCGAGAGCCTTGCGGATCGAATCGGACATGACGCGTCTCCCTGGGTGACGATGCTCCGTGGCGGCCGAATTCGCAGCATTCTCGCTTCGCCTGCCGAAACACTCCACCGGAATGCGGGGCCGCGTATTGGCGAATTCGGATCCGAGCCGCGACCGTGAGGAAGCGGGGATCCTCCACGGGCGAGACGCCCGTGCCACCCGCTTCTGTCCGAGCCGTTACCGTAAGAGCGCGGTCATCCAAACCCCGCACGGAAGCGCGGGCCGGCCCCTCGTTTCCGCGAGCGGTTCTGACGGGAGCTTGCCCGGCACTGGCAGCCGTTCGGCGCTTGCCAGCCGCGCAGGAACCCGCGACGCTACCCCGCGTCGAGCGCCCCGCGGCGCCAGAGGCGCGCCGCGCCGCTCGCCCTCGACCCGGAAGGAATCTCGAGCGCCATGTTTGGGCCGAACAAGACCGTCATCGCCATGATCCACACCGGCGCATCGCCCGGAACGCCGCGAAACCGCGACACCGTCGAGCGCATCGTCGAGCAGGCCGTGTCCGAAGCGCGCGAATACGCCCGGCACGGCGTCGACGCGCTGCTGATCGAGAACATGCACGACGTTCCGTACCTCAACGGCGCCGTCGGTCCGGAGGTTGTCGCGACGATGACCGCCGTCGCCGTCGCCGTGCGCAACACGGTCCCGCTTCCGCTCGGCGTGCAGATTCTCGCCGCAGCGAACCGCGAGGCGCTGGCGGTGGCGCTGGCGTCCAGCGCGGACTTCGTGCGCGCGGAAAACTTCGCCTACGCGCACGTCGCAGACGAGGGGCTGATGCCGACCGCCGACGCCGGCCCCCTGCTGCGCTACCGCCGGCAGATCGGCGCGGAGCGCGTACACGTCTTCGCGGACGTCAAGAAGAAGCACTCCAGCCACGCGATCACGGCGGACGTTTCGCTCGCCGAAGCGGCCCGGACGACCGAGTTCTTCGGCGCCGCGGGCGTGATCGTCACCGGCGCGGCGACGGGCGTGCCGGCCAGCCCGGCGGATGTACGGTGCGTGCGCGAGGCCGTGCGCGTCCCGGTGCTCGTCGGCTCGGGCCTGACGCCGGAGAACCTGCACGAGTACTGGCCGCACGCGGACGGTTTCATTGTCGGTTCTTCGCTGAAGCGCGACGGCGTCTGGTCGAACCCGCTCGACCCGCAGCGGATCGCGCGGTTCAAGTCCGCGGCGGGTACACTTCGCGCGCGGACCTGATCGGGCCGCGCCGCGGCGCGACTGCGCAGCACGGAGAACGTGTTGACCAACCCTGGCGACAAGATTTCGCGCGGCCGCATCCTGGTCATCGCCGGCTGCATGTTCGCGGGTAAGACCAAGCGCCTGATCGAGGAACTGCGGCGGGCGGAGGCGGGCGGACGGCGCTGCGCTGCGTTCAAGCACGCCCTGGACGACCGTTACGCGCCCAGCGCCTTGGCCACGCACGATGGCCTCCAACTGCCCGCCCGGCCGATCGCGACGCCGGAGGCGCTGCTGCCCGAGGCGGAGCGTGCGGACGTGATCGGCATCGACGAGGCGCATTTCTTCGGCCGGCCGCTGGCGGGCGTCATCCGGCAACTGCGCGACCGCGGGCGGCACGTCATCGCGGTCGGTTTGGACAACGACGCCTGGGGCCGGCCGTTCCCGCCGTTCCCGCAGCTCAAGGAAATGGCCGACGAGATCATCTTGCTGCGCGCGCCGTGCACGGTCTGCGGCGAGCCGGCGCCGTACTCGCAGCGGATGGTGCCCGTGACGGACGAGTTCATGGTCGGCGGACTGAACGAGTACGAACCGCGCTGCGCGAAGTGCTTCGTGCCGCTCCCGCCGCCTGCGCCGGACTACTGAATCGCCGCAACGAGCCTCGTTTCTCGCGCTGGGTCCCATGGGCCGCCACTTGGCAGCCCGTGCATGCGCACGATAATGCGCGGTTCGCCGGTGGAGCGCCACCGACCCCGATGCGAACGCAGCCGAGGGGAACGCCCATGACCGAGGTTCAAGCTGCCCGACCGCGTGCCGCCGGCGACCTGCTGACCGTCGGCTTCGGCACAACCGTGGCCATGTGGGGGATCGGCTACGTGTGCCACCTGCCCGGGCTGGCCGCACCGAGCTGGGCCGTGTTCCTGCTCATGATCGCATGCCTGGTCGCAGGAGGCGCCGCGTGCGGCGCGATAACGTCGCGCGGCCCGGCCGGGGCCGCTAAGGCCGGAGCGATCACCGGCGTGCTCAACCTGCTCGTGCTCGGAAGCGTGCTGGGCGGATCGGATTTCCGCGCGCAGGCGGCGTCCGCAGCCGTCTGGGTCGCCGGCTCGATTCTCGTCACGGTTGCGTGCTTCGTGATCGGCGCGTCGATCGCGCGCCGGCGGCAGCCCGCAGCCGACGGCTGCGCGCCGAACTGGCCGGCGGCATTCACGACGGTGCTGGCCTTCGCGACGCTGCTGCTGCTCTCGATCGGCGGTGTGGTGACGGGATACGAGGCCGGACTCGCCGTGCCCGACTGGCCGAACACATTCGGCATGTTCATGTTCCTGTATCCGCTCTCGAAGATGACCGGCGGGATCTACTACGAGCACGCGCACCGGCTGATGGGTTCGCTCGTCGGGCTGAGCACGCTGGTCTTGGCGGTCTACCTGCACATGGTCGAACCGCGCGCCTGGCTGCGGCGACTGGCGCTGGTCGCGCTTGCGGCCGTCATTCTCCAGGGAATCCTGGGCGGCCTGCGCGTGACCGGCCGGTTCACGCTCAGCACCGATTCCGACGCGCTGGCGCCGAACCTCGCGCTGGCCGTGGTTCACGGCGTGCTCGGCCAGGCGTTCTTCGCGCTGGTCGCGGCGATGCGCGTGTTCCTCTCGCAGGCGTGGCGCCAGGCCCCGGCGTCCGACGCCGCCGCCGTCATTGCGTATCCGCGTGCGCTCGGAATCGTCGCTATCGTGCTGCTGCTCGTCCAGCTTGCGATCGGGGCGACCGTCCGCCACGCGACTTGGGGGCTGCACCTTCACCTCACATTGGCGCTGGCGGTGGTCGTGGTCACAGGGGTGCATGCTCTGCGGGCATGGCGTTTGCCGGTAGAATCGCGCGCCGTGCATGGGCTTGCCGGCTGGGTGCTGGCCGGGCTTGGCGTGCAGTTGCTGCTGGGGTTTGCGGCGCTGGCCGCGGTGATGGTGGTTCCTGCCGGCAGCCGGCCGCCAGCATGGCACGTGCTGCTGACGACCGCGCATCAGACAGTCGGCGCGCTGCTGCTCGCGGGACAGACGGCGCTGGCGCTGCTGTGCTGGCGGCAGTCATCACCGATCGCAGCGCGACGCGGATTCCCCGTGGCCAGCGCCTGAAGTCGCGTGCGCACGCGCGACAGGTCGCAGCCGTGTTCTACGGGTTTTCTTCGGAAAGGCCTTCCGCCCCCTCCCCGACGTAGCCGAGCGACTCGAGTTGCCGGCGGACGTCGGCGGGAATCTCGGAATCGACAGCGGTCGCCTCGAAGCGTGCGCGTGTCGCCTCGAGCTCTTTCAGGACAGCGGGAACGATGGAAGCGACCGTCTGTCCGAGCGGCGTGCGGTCGCCCGAAAGCGGGTTGAGTTCGCCGGGGTCGACGCGCAGGTCGAAGTAACGAACGCGGTTGCGATTGAGGTTCAACAGCCACTTCCAGTCCGCGGTCCGCAGCGCCCGCAGACGACGCCCGACCGAGAACAGCTCGCTGACCGCCACGCGCCCGGGTTCGCCTTCCGTGCCCTCGATGATCGGAACGAGGCTGCGTCCGACGCCGCAATCCTGCCGCGGCAAGCCCGCCAGTTGCAACAGAGTCGGCCCGATATCGATGGCGCGCGACAGGGATTTCACCCGCACTCCGGCCGGCAGCCGGCCGGGGAACCGGTTGACGAGCGGAACATGGATGAGCTCGTCGTAGAGCGTGTGCCGGTGCGCCTTTCGTCCGTGCTCGAAGAACTCTGTGCCGTGGTCCGACGTCAGCGCGACGATCGTGTTCTCGTGCAGTCCAGAGCCGCTGAGCGCCTGGAGCATCTTGTCCACGTGCGCGTCGGTCCAGGCGATCTCGCCGTCGTACAGCGCCTCCAGGTGCTGGATGTCGCGCCTGGGGAGCGCGGCGTTAATGCGCGCATCGAAAAAGAAGTGCTCGCCGGTGATGTTGCCTCGGTAGTCGGGATCGAACCGGCTGCGGTACGGCTCCGGCGGGATGAAGTCGAAGTGACAGTCCCACAGGTGCACGAACAGGAAGAACCGCCGTTCGTGATGCTCCGACAGCCAGCGGGCAAATGCCGCGAATACGGTCGGGTTCGTGACGTCGGCGTGTGACCGCTTCATGACAGACGGATTCATCGCCCAGGCCGACGCCGGTTCCGCATCCAGCACCTCGCGATACGAGGTGCAGTTTTCGTAGTGGTCAAAGCCCTGTCCCAGGCCGAACGCCGGGTGCAGGTACGGTCCGGCGAAAAAAACCGGCGGTCTGGTAGTCGGCCGCGCGGAAGCGCTCCGCCAGCGTGGTCAGTTCCTCCGACAACCGGCGGTCCGTCTCGTAACAGCCGTGCGCCGAATCGGGCAGCGACGTGAACATCGCGGCATGCGCCGGCAGCGTCCACGAGCTGCTGCTGATGTGCTGTTCGAACAGCACGCCCTGCGAGGCGAGCCGATCGATGGCCGGGCTGGTGTCCTCAGGGCAGCCATAGCAGGTCAGGTGGTCGGCCCGCAGCATGTCGATCGAAATGAGCAGCACGTTCGGAAGGCCGGTCCGCTCAGCGCCCGTTCCCGTGGGGGCTTGCGTGCCGAATCGTCGTGCCCGCAACCCGTGTATGCGGCCAGCGCCAGGGCGAGCAGCGGGGCGCTCCAACAATGGTCCCCCTGTGCGAATCTGCCCAGCGATGAAGTTCGTTTCATATCAACTTGGGGATTGGGATTTTGCGACGATCGATTCCGGTCCTGAGCATGTCGCCGGCGGCCGCGCGGCCCAAGTCTGAGCGCGCGCCGGCCACGAGCGCGACCCAAGCCGGAGATTCCGCGCCTCGCCGCGCTCGCCTGAAAATGACGGACATCGGTGGCTTACCGCGCCCCATTTCGGTCGAAGCGGCTCTCGCTCCAGATCGCAAGAGTGGATCAACGCGGAGTGTTCCGGGGTTGCGGTTCCGCGCATTCTCGAACCAGCCGCAGCGTCGGCTCGAACAGCAACCCGTTCGTGGCGAGCGCCTCCGGCGCCGTGTGCGTCGCGCGGCCGCTCCAGTCGGTAAACGTGCCGCCCGCCTCCGTCAGGATCGGCGCCAGCGCCGCGTTGTCCCAGATGTTCATGATCGGATCGAGCGCGATCTCCGCCCGCCCCGTCGCGACGAGCAGGTAGCCGTACGCGTCGCACCAGCTCCGGTCGACCTGCACCGCGTCGCGCAGCCGCTCCAGCGCCGCCCAGCGGCCGTGCGCGTGCATGTTCTTGACGCCCGTGTGCATCAGGCGCGCGGCCGACAGGTCGGCGACGCCGGAGACGCGCGCCGTCCGGGGCGGTTCGTCGCCGCGTTGCCAGCGACACCCCAGGCCGCGCGCGGCGTACGTGGTCTCGCGCAACGCGGGAAAGTGCGCCACACCCGCGAGCATCCGGCCGTCGCTCTCAAAGCCTACCAGCACGCCGAACAGCGGCACGCCGCAGATGAACGAAAACGTGCCGTCGATCGGATCGAGAATCCAGCGCGCGCGCGAACGGCCCGGCTGCTCGCCGAACTCTTCGCCCAGGACGCCGTGCGTCGGGAAACGGCGGCCGATGCGCTCGCGCAGCAACTGCTCGGCCGCGCGGTCGGCGATGGTGACGGGGCTGTTGTCCGACTTGCGTTCGAAGGGCGTGTCCGGGCTGAAGTAGCGGAGCGTAAGGTCGCCCGCCTGACGTGCCGCGTCGACGGCGAAGTCGAGCACTTCTCGAAGCTCGTGCGCGTCCATCGGCGCATTGTAACGGGCGGTTACCGCGCGTGGCTTCGCCCGCGAGGCGCCGACGTACGAACAGACCGCACTGCGAAATCGCCAAAAAATCCCGGATTCGAGTTGACGGCCTCCGACTTGTGTAGTAGGCTTATCCTCCGACAGCAGTAGTAGGTCGAGGCTGTGGGAAACCGGTCTTGGGCCGGTCGCCCCCTCAATCAGGATGCGAGGCGCGATGTCCGACGCCGGACGCGAGCTGGGGAAGGCCGAACTCGAAGCGCTCAAGGTTCTCTGGGACCACGGGCCGGCGACGGTTCGCCAGGTGCTGGATCGCTTACGCGAGGCCGGACGGCGGGTCGCCTACACGACCGTGCAGACCTTCCTCACCCGCCTGGAGCAGAAGGGCCTCGTGCGCAGCGACAAACGCGGCCTGGCGCACGTCTTCCGCGCCAGGATCCGGCGCGAACAGGTCATCCGCTCGCGCCTGAAAGAACTGATCGACGAGCTGTACGACGGCGCCGCCGGTCCGCTCGTGCTGCAATTGCTGCGGAGCGAGCGGCTCACCGCCGACGAGATTGACGCGCTGCACGAATTGATTGAACGGTTGGACGCGGAGTCCTCGTCTTAAACCGGGCGACTGCGCGCGGACGGCGTTCTCCCGCCGTCGGCCAATGACACGAGCGGGCTGTCCGCTGCACGGGCTGCCGGCCTGCGCGATGCGCGTCGGATGCGCGCCCGCTCGGCTGGTCCGACCGCCAAGCGCAAGCGCCGCGTGTCGCGAGGAACGGGCATATGAATGCGCTGCCGCCCCCGTTTCCGTTTCTCTGGAACAACGCGATCACGGTCGTGCCGCTGGCATTGCTGGCGGGGTTCGCAGCCCGCTGGCTCCCCGCACGTCCCGCCACGCGGCACGCGCTCTGGCTCGCTGTGCTGTGCTGGTTCGTTTCGCCGCCGCTCGCCCAGCTCGCACCAACGTGGGCAACCGGACTCGCAATCGTTCGTCCGGCGGCGCCCGCCGTCGAGGCGCTCGCGCCGCGGCCGGCAGCGCGCTCAACGCATCCCGCCGCGCCTACTGAGCCGCCCGTCGCGCATCGGTCGGGCCGCGCGGAATCGACCGACGCCACACCCGCCGGGCCAACCCGCTTCGCCGATGGGACGACGCCTGGGTTGCGCCGAACTGCTGCCGCAAGTCCGCCGCGGGTCCGCTACGGCGAGCCGCCGTTCCTGGCGATCGCTCCGACCACGACCCAAACGAGCCTCCCGCGATCCGAACCCGCGGCGCAGCGCCCGACAAACGTGCGGACACTCGCCGCCGATGCGCGCATCGGAACTCGTCCGCCCGCGGATGCGCCGCCGGAGCCGGCCGCGCGCGGCGTGAGAAGCTGGCTCCAGCCGGCGCTCGAGCGGGCCACCGTCGCGGTCAAGACGATCCGCACGACGATCGCACGGCTTCCGGTATTGCCGGCGCCGATCTGGCTCAGCGGCATCACGCTGATCGTGGCGCTGCATCTCTTCGGCGCCTGGCGTCTCCAACGCCGGCTGCGGCAGACGATCGATCCGCCGGACTGGGTGCGCCGCATGGTCGCCGACGCGGCGGCGGCGTTCGGGCTTCGCCGCACGCCCGAGGCGCTCTTCGTCGACGCGAACATCTCGCCGATGGTGTGGTGCGGCTGGCGGCCGCGCGTGCTGCTGCCGGTCCGGCTGTGGCAGCAGCTCGACCAGCGCGGGCGGCGCGCCGTGCTGTTTCACGAGTTGGCGCACATCCGCCGGCGCGACCACTGGGTCCGCTGGCTGGAGCTGCTCGTCTGCACGCTGTTCTGGTGGCATCCGCTGGCCTGGTGGACGCGCCGGCGGCTGAGCGACGAGTCGGAGTCGTGCTGCGACTCCTGGGTCACCTGGCTGTTCCCGCAGAGCCGGCGAGCGTACGCCGAAGCCCTGCTCGCGACGAACCGCTACACGCAGCGCGCGGTGGGCCGCGGTCCGGGGCTCGGCGTCGAAATGGCCGCCTCGTCTGCACGCCGATTCGCAAGGAGAATCACGATGATCATGACGCAATCGAATCGCCCGGGGCTTTCGCCCGCTGGCGCACTGCTGGCGGCCGCGCTGCTCGGCGCGGGCTGGCTGGCCTCGCCGGCAGTGGCCAATCTCCCCTCGAGTTCGACGCAAGTGCAACCGGCCGCACGCGAAGCTGCCGCAAGGTCGGCGCCGACCCCGGCGCGCCCGGCCGGCGCGCCCGTGCCGCTGACGGTCGTGTCCCCGCAAACGCCCGCGGTCGTCACATTCCCCGGCGTCGCAGCGGCGCCGACGGACGCCGGATCGCCAACGGTCATCTTTCTCAACCCGGACGGACCTTCGGCGGCGGCGCCGTCGGCGGAAGCGCGCCGCCGCGTGCCGTCCGCGCCGCGCGACGCGCCCGATAGAGACGACTTGCGCCAGCGGCTCCGCGAATTGGAGCAAGAGCTGCGGCGGCTCTCGGAGCTGCTCGATGATCGCGACGGCGGCGGTCCACTCCCCCGGCCGCGCGCGCCTCGTGCGAATCCCCCCCCGACACCGCCCGTCGCGCCCACGCCTTTGATGCCGCCGGTTCCTCCGACGCCCCCCACGCCTCCTGCCCCGCCGGCATTCATGCCGCCGTCGGGAGGAGTCTGGGGCCCGGCGCGGGCCGGACGGTATCACCTGTCTGAAGGCAAGCTCGACGCGCTCTACGAGTTGATGGTTCGCGACGACGTCCCGGTGCCCGTGCGGCGCGATGGCGACGCGCTGGAGGTCCACGCCGGCCCGCATGAGCAGGAGATCGTCGGGCGGTTCATCGCCGTGATCGAGCCGGACACCGTCGCCCGCAGCTATCGCCTCGATCCCGAGAAGCTCGAGCTGCTCTGGCAGCTTCTGTCTCGCAACGACGTGCCGTTGTTTGTTGCGCGTGAAGGCGACGCAATCACCGTCCACGCGACACGCGACCAGCACCAGGCGTTCGAGGCTTTCATCCGGCTCATCGGCGGAGCGCCGGGCAGCCAAGCCGAGTCCGACGGTGCCGCAGAGGCGTTCGGAGCCGGCGTCTCAACGTCGAACGCACGGGCCCGGGAATACCTGCTGCAAGCGCTTGGAAAGGCGAAGGGCGACCAGAAAGCGGCGCAGGCCCTCGCCGCGCACGAGCGGGCTGCGGCGGCCGGCGCGAGAAGACGCGCCGTCGAGGCCCAGGCGCGGGCGCTGGAGCAGCAGGCGGAAGTGCTGGCGCGGCAGTCCGAGCGGTTGACGCAGCGGCGCGAGGACCTGGAGCGTGAGGGAGAAGAACTGCGTGCCGCGGCGGAGAGCGCCGACGCGTCGCGCCGCGCGGACAAGCTCGCCCGAGCGGATGCGCTGTTCAAGCTGGCGCGCGAGATTGAGAAGCAGTGCGCGGAACTTGAGCGGCACGCAGAGGAGCTCGAATCGCAGGCCGATCGGCTTGACGATGGGCTCGACGCGCCGGACGGGGACGTCGATGTCGAGTTCGACATCGACTGGAATCACCAAAATGAGGCGCCGGATATTGCGGACGCGGATGAAGACGACGCGCCGCCCGCTCCGGATTGCGACGCTCCGCAGCGCGAAACCCCGTAACCACGGTTTCAGCGACAGCATGATCCGCGAGAAGGAGCACCCTCGTGCTTTCCCGAAGAGCGTGCGCGCCGATCGCGACAACCCTCCTGATTGCGCTCTCGGCGGTGCGGGCCGACGAGTCAGCGGAGGCACGCCAGAGCTACGCGGCCGCGACCGCGTTCCTGCGGCGCGGACTGAACGAAGCGGCCGTCGACGAGTATCGCAGGTTCCTCGCCGCCTGCCCCGATTGCGAGGACGCGGCGCTCGCGCACTACGGTCTGGCCGTCGCGCTTCAGCGGCTCGGGCACTGCGACGAGGCGCTCGCCGCGGTGCGTCCGCTGGCGGAGCGCGAGGGATTCGCATTCGCGCCCGAGGCCACGTGGATCATGGCGCAATGCCGGCTGGAAGCGGCGCAGACCGAGCTAGCGATCGAAGCTCTCGAATCACTCGTGGCCCGGTTTCCGCAACACGACCTGGCTGACGACGCCGGTGCAGCGCTTGTCGACGCACTGTACGCGGCGGGGCGCCACGAGCACGCCGCGGCCGCCGCCGCCCGCTTCGCGGAGCGCTACGCCGACAGTTCGCTGCTGGAGCGCGTGGCGTACCTCCGCGGCCTGGCCGAAGCGGCGCGCGGGCGTTGGGACACGGTCGCAACGTTGTTCGAGCAGTACGTGCGCGAGCGGCCCGACGGTCCATTCACGGCCCACGCGGCGCTGACGCTCGGCCAGGCGTGCCAGCAGCTCGGGCGGCTTCCGGAGGCGGCGCGCTGCTTCGAGCTGGCGCTGCGCTGCGCCGAGCAGCGCGGGGAAACACGCCTGCTGCCGGATGTCCTCCTCGGACTCGCCGTCGCCCGGGCACAGAGCGGCGAAACCGACGCCGCACAGCAGGCGCTGGAACGCTGCGCACGGGAGTATCCCAACGCGGCGCGTCGGCCGCTTGCGCAATTCCACGTTGCGGGAGCGCTGCTCGAAGCCGGGCAGGTCGCGCCCGCGGCCGAGCTGCTCAGCCGCCTGTCAGGAGCGGCGGACGTTCCCCAGGACCAATGGGCCTACCGGCTCGGCAAGTGCGCTCTGCGGCTGGGAGACGCGGAGCGCTGCGACCAGACGCTGACGGCGGCCCTGGCCGAATTTCCGCAAAGCCCGTTGCGCCCGCTGATGACTTACGACGCCGCCGTGGCGCGCAGCCGCGCCGGACGCCCGGACGCCGCCGCCAGGCTGCTGTGCGACGAGCGGGAGGCGCTTCGCGGTCACGCGCTGGAAGCGGACGCGCTCGTGCTGCTGGCCTCCTGCGCATTCGATTCGAGGCAATTCGACGCCGCGCTCAGCGCCTGCCGCGAGTTCCTCGGCGGCTTCGCCTCGCACGAGCGCGCGCCGGAGGTCGAGCTGCTCGCCGCCGAGTGCCTGCGGCTGGCCGGACGCGAGTCGGAGTCGATCGACTCCTTGCGCGTGTTCCTCGAACGGCGTCCAGATCACCCGCGATCCGGCGAAGCCGCACTGCGCCTCGGCTTGGAGCTGCACGAAGCCGGACGGATGGAAGAGGCGATCTCCGCGTTGAAGCAGGTCGAGGCTCTCGCGGAACACGACGCGCGTTTCGTCGCAGCACTGGCGGCCTCGGCCGACGCGCAGTACGCGCTCGGCGCGTGGACCGACGCGATCGCCGGGTTCGAGCGCTATCTCGCAAACGCCAATGCGACCGCAACTCCGGACGTGTTGCTGAAGCTCGCGCTCTGCCATGAGCGCGCGGGACACGCCGAGGCCGCGGCGCGCGCGTGCACCAGGCTGATCGCGGAGCATCCGGAAAGCCCGCAGGCCGCGCAGGCCCGCTTCGAGCTGGGCGATGCCCTGCTCAAGCTCGACCGCAAGGCGGACGCGGCCGCCGCATTCGAGGACCTGCTGCGCCGGCACCCCGAGACGCCGCTCGCCGGTCATGCCGCGCTGCGGCTCGCCCGGACCGCTCAGGAACTCGGGGATGCGGCGAAGGCTGCCGAGCACTGCCGCCGTGCCCTGGAGGGTCCCACCCGCTTCGATCGCGAGCTGTCCGCGGCGTTGCGCTGGCAGCTTGCCACCGCCGTCGAAGCGTCCGGCGACCACGCCGCCGCCGCCGAAGCGTGGCAGGCGTTCGCGCGCGAGCACCCGGAGCCGCCGCGTGCGACGGAAGCGCAGGCGCGGCGGGGCATCGCGCTGGCGCGCCTGGAGCGCTGCGACGTGGCGCTGGCCGCGCTGGATTCTGCCGCAGCCGACGGCGAGCCCGCGCTCGACGATTCGCTTGCGGCCCGGGTGCAGTACGAGCGCGCCGGGTGCCTGCGCCGCGCGGGACGAGATGACGAGGCGGCTGACGCGCTACGCGCGGTTCTGCGCCTCGATTCGCACGGCCTGCTCGCCGCGCATGCCGCGCTGGAATTGGCGGAGCTTGAAGCCCGCGCCGGACGGCACGAGGCGGCGGCCGGGCTGCTGGCGCCGCTGGTCGCTGCGGCGGACGGCGCCGGACGGATTCCCGACGCCTTGCTTGAAGCGGCGGCGTATCGGCTCGCGGCGAGTTGGTTCGTGGCGCAGCGCTTCAACGACGCGGCGCGCGAGTTCGCGCGCTTCGTGGAGCGCTTCCCCGAATCGAAGCAGGCCGCTTCAGCGGGTTACTTCGCGGGCGAGGCGCGCTTCAAGACCGGCGACGTACAGGGCGCGGTCGATTACCTGGCGCGCGCGGCGCGGCAGGGGAACGCGGAGTTGGCCGAGCCGGCGTTGCTGCGCCTGGCGGAATGCCACGGCGCGCTACAGCGCTGGCCGGACGCCGAGCGCGTCAACCTCGAATACCTGTCGCGCTTTCCGACACGGGAGCGGGCGGTCGAGGCGCGGTTCGGCTTGGCCTGGTCGCGCGAACAGCAGAAGCGGTTCGACGAGGCGATCGAAGACTACCGGTTGGTCGTCGCCGCCGCACAGAGCGGGATTTCGGCCCGGGCGCAGTTCCAGATCGGCGAGTGCCTGTTCGCGGCCGGTCGGCACGAGCAGGCGGCGGCGGAGTTGCTCAAGGTGGACATCCTGTTTCAAACCCCGCAGTGGAGCGCGGCGGCGCTGTACGAGGCGGGGCGGTGTTTCGAGAAGCTGGGTCAGCTCGCACAGGCGCGCGAGCAGTACACACAGGTGACCACGCGCTTCGCCAACACCGAGTGGGCGAAACTGGCGGACGCCGCGCTGAACGACCTCGCGCAGCAGGGACCGCCGGGACGACGGGTCGGCGATTCACCCGATTGATCCGCTGACACTTGCGACGACTGCGAGGATTGAAGATGTGGACGGACTCTTGCGTTCTGGGCTGGGCGCTGATCGCGCAAGCCGCCGCTCCCGCGGCCGGTGGAACTGGCGGCGTCGAAATCAGCTCCGTGTGGGATTTCATCGTCAAGGGCGGCCCGGTGATGATCCCGATCGGGCTGGCGTCGCTGATCGGACTGGCGGTGTTCGTGGAGCGCGCCATCTGCCTGCGCCGCGCCGCGGTCATTCCGCCGGGACTGATCCAGGCACTGCGGCCGCTGATGAACGGCCAGCGCGGCCGGCAGGGCGCCGCGCTGGACCTCTGTCAGCGCGACGGCAGCCCCATCGCCCTGGTGCTCTTCGCGGCGATCCGCCAACTGCATGAGCCGCCGGAGCGCCTGGAAAAGCGCGTCTTCGAGGCCGGCGAGCGCGAGGTCTTCAAGCTGCGGAAAAACGTCCGCGTGCTCTCGGTCATCACCTCCGTCTCCACGCTGCTGGGCCTATTGGGAACGATCTTCGGCATGATCCGCGCGTTCCAGACCGTGGCGGCCTCGCCCGACGCACTGGGCCGCACCGAACTGCTGGCTCGCGGCATCTATGAGGCGCTGATCACCACCTGCGCCGGGCTGATCGTCGCCATCCCGGCGCTGATCGCCTACCACTGGATCCTGGCGCGAATCGACGCGCTGGTAACGGAGATCGACCGGCTCGCGCTGGAGTTCATCGACGAGTACGCGATGCGCATGCCGGCAGCACAAGCGCGCGCCGCGGCGCCGACCGGCAGCGTCCCGTCTGCGGACGAACGTTCCCCGGACGAGTCCGACGAGCCCGAACTCATGCCGCAGCCTGAACCCGCCGCCGCCGCTCGCTGACGCGACCCCGAGCGGTTGGAGACCAACATGCTCATCCGTGCCCGCCGATCCGACGAGAGCCTGCTGACCGATATGACGCCCATGATCGACATGGTTTTCAACCTGCTGATCTTCTTCCTGGTCGCCACCACCTTTCACCAGAGCGAGCGCCAGATGCAGATCGCGCTGCCGCTGGCCAGGACCGGCGAACCAATCAGCAACATGCTCCGCGAGCTGGTCATCAACGTGGACGCTGAGGGCGCCATCGTGGTCGGCGGCCGCACGCTCGACGCGCCCGCCCTCGAGGCGCTCGTCGCCGAGCGCGTGCGCGTTAACCCGCAGCAGCGCGTTACCGTCCGCGGCGACCGCAAGACGGCGTACGCCAACGTCGTTCGCGTGCTGGACATCTGCAAGTCGGCCGGGTTGCAGGAACCGTACCTCGACACCGTGCTGGGGGAGTAGCGCCCGATGACGCGCGCAGCGCCCAACACGGGCCGTCGGCGGTGGATGCTCCCCGTGCTGCTTGGAACCGGCCTGATCGCCGCCGTCGGAGGCGCCGCGCTCGGCGTCTTCGCGTACGTGAACGCCGCCACCGTCTATACCGACGGGGACACCATCCGCATTCCGGTCGGCGCCGCCAGGCCCGGCGAGATTCTGTGGCAGGAACCCGCGTCGCTCGCCGAACCGATGCTGTCGCCGGGGGACGACTACGAGCCGCGCGTCGCGTGGGACGGATTGACCGTCTACTTCTCCCGCGGACGGGCCGGAAGGAACGCGGATCTGTACGTCGCGCAGCGTACGCCGGACGGCTGGACTGAGCCGCAGCCGCTGGCGGAGCTGAACACGCCCGCCGACGAACTGGGCCCCTGCCCCTCGTACGACGGTCAAACGCTGTACTTTTACAGCGACCGCGCGGGCGGCCTCGGCGGCTATGATCTCTGGCTCACGCACCGCGGACCATCCGGCTGGCTGCCGGCCATCCCGGCCGGGCCGCAGGTCAACAGCCCGTTCAACGAGTACGGCCCGAGCGTCTCGCCGGACGGCCGCACGCTCTACTTCGCGTCGAACCGGCCCCCATCGGTCGAGACGCCGGCGACGCCCCGCGACGCCTGGCCCGCAACGCTGCGCGAGGACCTGCTGCGTCGCACGTATGACCTGTACGAGGCCGCCGTGACGCCCGGCGGCTTCGGCGAAGCGCGCCCGCTGGCAGCCCTGAACACGCCGGCCAACGAAGGCGCGCCGTGCGCAAGCCCGGTCGGCGATTTCCTGTACTTCGCGTCGGACCGGCCGGATGGGATCGGCGGCTTCGACCTGTACCGCGCGCGGATTCTCCGCCGGCAGATTCACCCGCCGGACAGCCTCGGGCCGCAGATCAACACCGCCGCAAACGAGCTCGACCCGGCGCTCGCCCAACTCGGGTTCGCGCTGTACTTCAGTTCCGACCGCGCCGCTGAGCTCGACGGCGTCGAAGTCTCTCTCGCCGCGGGGACGGGGGTAACGTCGACAACACGCCGATACCACCTCTACTACGCGCAGGCGCGCGAGGTGTTCCGCGAAACCGGACCGAGAAACGCCGTCGATTGGGCCGCAGTCTGGCAGCGCCTCTGGCCATACCTCTTGTGGCTGCTTGTGGCGCTGCTGGCGCTGCTGTTGCTGTGGAAGCTCATCGGCGACATGCGCGACAAGCGGCTCAGCCTGCTGGCACGCTGCCTGATGGCCTCAATGATGGCGCACGCGCTGCTGCTGTTCCTGTTCAGCTTCTGGCGTGTCAGCGCCGTGCTGGTCGATGCGCTTCGCGCCGGCAACCCGATCCGCGTCGGTCTGGTGTCCACCGCCGCCGAGCCGTTAGCCGAGCAGGTTGCTGGAAGCTGGGCGGCCGTCGCGGTGCCGCAGCCGCGACTTCCGCCGATCGCTCGTGCTGGCCTCGTCGAGGAGCCGCACTCGGCGCCGCTCCCGGCGCCGCCGCGAACCGAACGTGCGCTGAGCCTCGAGGCGCCGCCGCGCGACCCCGCGCCGGCCGCGGCCGACGCCCCGCTGGTATTGGACGCTCCGGAGATTCCCGCGCTCGCCGTCGCGCCAGCGCTCGAGCCGCCTTCATCGCTGCGGCCCGTTGTCGCGCTCCCCGCGGCCGACCGCCCCGCGACGGCGGAACCGCCCCCGCCGCAGGACCCGGTTCTTCAACCCGCCACGATCGGCCGCGCCGCCCCGACGCTCGCTCCGTCGCCGACGCAGGACGACACGATCGATCTGGACCTGCCGCCGGCCGACATTCATGCGCCGGAGTTCGGCGGCGTAACGCTGCGTGCCGCCGCCGCCGCGCGCGACGCGGCGCTACCGTCCGATCGGACGACCGCCGTCCCGGTCGCCGCGCTCGCGCCGCTGCCGCCCGCCGGCCCGACGTCCGAGCCGCTCGCGCTTCCGGCGGAGGAGCGCGTCGTCTCGTCAGGCGCGGCGGAGCGGGCCGGCGAACCGCTCGGCCCGCAACCCGGCGAGACGGACCCGCCCGATGCGCCGCGATACGCCGGACCGACCGGCGCTGCGAAACTTGCGACGCTCGATCCCGCGCCGCCGACGCCGGCCGCGCCGCTGGCCGCAACGTCCGCTCCGGCTTGGACGCCGATCGCAGTGGCCGATGCGCGGGTATCGAGCGCCCCCGCGCCGCAGGTTCCCGTCCCGCTACCGGCGCTCGGGCCGACGTCGCGCCCGGTTGATCTGGCCCTGCCGGAAGTGGAAGAATCCGCCGTGTTCGCGGACTCGCGGCAGCGGCCCGAGCGCGCCGCCGATGCCGAGTACTCGCTGTCCGCGGACGTCTCCGGCGGGCCGAAAACTGATGATCGCACGGCCATCCGGCGGCCCGCGCTGGCCATCCGCGGATCCGTCCGCGACGCGCGCAGCGGGAAGCCGTTGCCGGGCGCGACCGTGCAGCTCGATGCGGGCGGCGCGGCGCCATTCGAGCTCGAGTCCGACGATCGAGGCCGGTTCGCCCTCGCGCTCGAGGACGTGCCGGACAGCTTCGTCGTCTCCGCGATGAGCCGCGGCTACGTTCCGCAGAGCACCGGGCTGACCGCCGGGCAGCTTTCCGGGCGAAACGTGGCGATCGAGTTCAGCCTGACGCCGTCGTCCCAGGACGTGGTGGTGGTCGAGCCGGCGCCCGAGCTGCACCACTTGGGCAACGACCGGTTCGAGGGCCGCATCAACAGCCGCTTCGAGAAGCGCGCCGAGGGACGCTCGATCCGGTTCACTTTCCGCATCGCCGACGACGCACTGGCCGGCGCGCGGCGCACGGCACGCTTGACGGCGCTGACCCGCGGCGTGCAGTGCGAGCACCCCGTGCGGATCAACGGCGAGCTCCTGCCGAGCGGGCTGGCGGAATCGCCGGCAGACGGCAGTTTCGGCCCGGCAAAAATCGAATTCGACGCCGGGCTGCTGCGCGCGGGCGAAAACACGATCGAGGTCCGCAGCCGCTCGTGCTGGGGCGACATCGACGATTTCGAGTTCGTGAACATGCAGATACGGCTCGGTCCGTAAGGGCGCCGGCCGCGGCCGCGCGGTTGTGCGGGCTGTGCAATCCGCTCCATAATGCTGGGTCGCGGTCTGTCAGGACCTGCGCGATCCCGGAGCATGGAGCACACATGACGCAAGCCGCCGCCCCCGCCGAACCCCGCGAGTTCCCCCGCCGCTACGTGGCCGACGACGCCGAGTTCGGCTCGTGGCCCGCGGCCGAGACCTACTACCGCGAGTTGCTGGAGCGCCCGATCGAGACGCGCGAGCAGCTCGAGCGCTGGATTCTTGATTTCTGCGAGCTCGACGCGGCGTTCGATGAGGAGGGCAAGCGGCGCAAAATCCTGATGACGCGACAGACGGACGACCCAGTTCGCGAACAGCGCTTCCTGGAGTTCATCGAGAACGTCGAACCGCACCGCGAGCCGGTGCACCACGAGCTGCGCGTCAAGCTCGACGAGTGCTTCCGGCGCTTCGAGCTGCCGGCACAGCGCTACGAGGTCCTCCGCCGCAGCGTGCGGAACTCCATCGCCCTGTTCCGCGAGCAGAACGTTCCGCTGACGGTCGAGAACGCCAAGCTCTCGCAGCAGTACCAGAAGCTCACCGGCGCGATGACCGTCACGTACCGCGGCCAGGAGCTGACGCTCCAGCAGCTCGCGCGCTATCTCGAAGAACCCGACCGCGCGGTCCGCGAGGAAAGCTACCGGCTGGGGGCCGAGCGCTTCCTTCAGGACGCCGCAGCGCTCGACGCGCTGTACGACCAGATGGTGAAGCTGCGCCACCGGATCGCGCTGAACGCGGACTGCGCCGATTTCCGCGAGTACGCCTTCAAGAGCATGGAGCGCTTCGACTACACCCCGGCCGACTGCCTGGCGTTCCACGACGCCATCGAACAGGTGTGCGCGCCCGCCGTGCGCCGGCTGGCCGACGAGCGCCGCCGCAAGCTCGGCCTGACCAGCCTGCGGCCGTGGGACATGGCGGTGGACCCGGAAAACCGCCCGCCGCTGCGCCCGTTCGCCAGCGAACAGGAACTGATGGACGGCTGCGCGCGCATCTTCGAGAAGGTCAGCGGCGACCTGGCGCGGGTTTTCAGCATACTCCGGCGGCGCGACCTGCTGGATCTCGGCAGCCGCAAGGGCAAGGCCCCGGGCGGCTACATGGAGAGCCTGGATGAGGATCGCGTACCGTTCATCTTCATGAACGCGGTCGGAACGGAGGCCGACGTGCGGACGCTGCTGCACGAATCGGGGCACGCGTTCCACACCTGGAGCTGCCGCAATGAGCCGCTGCTGCCGTACCGGCGCTACCCGATCGAATTCGCCGAAGTGGCGTCGATGGGGATGGAGATGCTCTCGCTGCCGCATCTCGAAATGTTCTACGGGAGCGACACGAACCGCGCCCGCAAGCGCTTCCTCGAAGGCATCGTCACGTTCTTCCCGTACATGGCGCGCGTAGACGCGCTCCAGCACTGGGTCTACACGCACGTGGACGCCACGCCCGAGCAGCGCAACGACCAGTGGCAGGCGCTGACGCGGCGTTTTTCGCCGGAGATCGACTGGTCCGGCATCGAGCGATACGACCGGCGCAGTTGGCACCGCAAGCTGCACTTCTTCGAAGTTCCGTTTTATTACGTGGAGTACGGCATCGCGCAGCTCGGCGCGCTCCAGGTCTGGCTCAATTCCCGCAAGGACTACGAGCAGGCCGTGGCCATGTACCGCCACGCGCTGACGCTCGGCGGTTCGCGGCCGATCCCCAAGCTGTTCGAGGCCGCGGGGTGCAAGTTTGATTTCTCCGAAAAAACGCTGCGGCCGCTGATCGAAGCGGTGATGGAAGAGATCGAGCGGCTGTAGGACCGCGCCCCGGGGGAGCACGGGCGCCTCGCCCGCAGTGAATCGGGTCATCCGGGATTCCCGGGAAACTCGGCTCCGATTCTGAGGAAGAAGTGGTCGTCGCCGCGAAAGCCGTATGCCATTCGCTTGATGACCTTGATTGTATTCATGATTCCCTCCAGTAGGCCGGTCTGTAGCGGACCGGTGCAGTGCGCCAGGATGCCGGCCTTTCGCGCGGCCGGCGTCCGCTTATCTGGTTCATCCGGGATTTTCGGGAAACGCGGCTCGGATTTGTGATGTAGAAGTAGTCATCATCTCGGAAGCCGAATGCCTTGCGTTTGATGACCTTGATCTTGTTGGTGATGCCTTCCAGCAGGCTGCTGTGCAGCGGGAACCAGCAGTGCGCCAGCGGGCCGTCGAGCTTTTCGACCAGCCGGCGGGCGAACGTCTTGAGCGGCTCGATGCGGCTGCGACTGGCACGGCGGAGCCGCTCCAGCCAGAACCGCCACGCGTAGCCCTCGTGGCGACAGTTCCACAACTCGTTCAGGTCGTCTTTGAGGACGTAAACCGTCGCCCGTTTGCGGTTGGCAGCCAGCAGTTCGCGCAGGCAAATGCGATCTGCTGGGCTGGGGAGGTTCTCGGCGTTTCGTAAGAGCAACCACCGCGCGCCCTTGACGATCTTGCGGGCCGGTTTGTCGTCCCGCAGACGGTTGGCCTCGTCGACGCGTACGCGGTCGATCACTTCGCGACCGTACTTGACCACAACGTGGAACAGGTCATAGACGATCTCGGCCTTTGGACACTGCGCCCGGACTTCTTCCTCGTAGGCGCCGTTCATGTCCATGACCACCGCCTTCAAGCGCTGCCGGTCTTTGTCGCCAAGCAACGCGAAGAACAGACGCACGCCCTCGCGGCCGCGGCCCATTCCCACCCACAACACGAGCTTCGTGTAAGGCTCCACGACGACCGTTGCGTAACGCTGCCCCTTCTGGATCGCGAACTCGTCCATCGCGATCACTTCAACGCCCGCCAAGTCCGGCGGGCCGAGCGTCCGCAGCCGATGCTCCGTGTCCAGCCGCTTGACCATCTCCCAGTGCAGGTCATAGCGCTCGACCGAGACCGCGCCGCAGTGACGGCACAGCCTCTGCGGTACAGACCGCGCGATGCTCTATCGCATCGCTGCGCGCACCGGGTTCCGAGTTGGCGAACTCGCCAGCCTGTCGCCGGTGAATTTCAACCTCGACGCCAACCCGCCCGCGATCGCACTCGATGCGAAATGCAGCAAGCGGCGCAAGGCCGACGTCCAGCCGATCCGCTCCGAACTCGCTGCGTCCCTGGGATCGTCGCTGGAAGGCAAGCCCGCCGGCAGCCCCGTTTGGCCAGGCTGGTGGCGCGATCAGGCGGCCGAGATGATCCGGGCCGACCTGCGCCGCGCGAAGGCGCGTTGGACTCGCGAGACGCAGAACCGGAAGGAACGCCGGAAGCGGTTGGAGTCCGGTGGACTGGCGCGCTGGGCCGCGCTCGATCTCGACGCGGGCGAAAGCGACGGACACGGCGCGGCTGGCCTGGCCGACGCGCTGCACGCCGTACGCTGCTTCGCCGATCGCGCCCACGCGGCCGGGCTCGGCGATGCGCTGCTCGCGGCGCGCTCACGCTCGAAATCGTGCTGGCCAAGAATCGCTACGGCCGCGTCACGCGCGAAGCCGATGCGCCGCTCGAACTGCTGTGGTGGCCGTGGTGCGGTCGCCTGGAAGATTCGCCGCGCCCGGCCGTGCTCGCCGAAGGGGACACACCATGAAGCGAGAGGCGAAACGCCGACGGGCGACGCCGTGGCCGCTGGCGCGGCTCCAACGCGAATGCTGGGCCGCGCCTGCGGTATGGCTCGCTCTCTACGAGCTGGCCGACGGTACGGCCGTCTGCACGCCGACGCGAGAGCGCCTGTGCCAGCTAACCGGCATCCGGCGGGAGCACACGATTTCCGACGCGCTAACCTGTCTGGAACGGGGGAAGTGGCTCGAACGGGCGCACGTGCCCGTAGTTGTGGGCGGGCGGCGGACGGCGACTTTGCTCCGAATCGTGCTTGTTCGCCGTAAGGGGCGCGTCGCGCCCCATACGAGCGCGCGCGCCGTAAGGGGCGCGTCGCGCCCCAAGGGTAAAGGGCGCGTCGCGCCCCAAGACTCTTCCTACGGAAGAGGGCGCGTCGCTCCCGTCTTAACAGAGCGGGAGCGACACGCCATGCCCGTACGCGAATCTTCCGCTGCTCGAATCGAACGCGAGCGCCTGGCCGCGATCCGCGCCCAGCGCGAGCAATCCGAGCGGTCGGGGCGAAGCGAGCAAGAAAAGGGGTTGCCCCGCGCCCTGGACGGAGCCGACCGACGTGTTTGACGATGCGTTTATCTCTGTGTATACTTTCGCGGCGGATGGACGCTCGCGCGCGAAACGCCCTGGATTCGATTCGGCGCTGCGTCGCGGCCGGCCGCTACGTGCTGCTCGCGCATTTCACGCAGCGGATGGACGAGCGCGGGCTGTTCTGGCCCGACGTGCGGGCGATCCTGGACCGGCCGGCGGACGTGTGCGACGGCGGGCCGGAGCGCTGGGGCCGGCCGAAGTGGATCGTCGCGGGCGAATCCGCGGACGGCGCGGCGCTGGAGCTGGTCTGCGTGCTGGACGCCGACCAGCGCGGGCGGCTGACGGTCTTTGTGACGATCTACTGAGGGCGAACCATGCCGAACGCCACGAGACAAACGAACAGCCCGAGTCGCCCCAAGCGCCGCAGGGGATTCGGGCCGGCTGCGCAACTGCTGCGGCCCGACCTGCCCTACACCATGCGGCTGCCCGACGGGCGGACGCTGTGCGTCGAGGTGCCGGGCCGCTGGGTCGCGTCCGACCGCGACGGGACGCCTGCGTTTCTGCCGCAAGGCGTGCGCTTCCTGGACCGCGTGCGGGCGCTGTTCCTGTCGGCGCTGGAACGCGCCCCAAGCCCCGGCTACATCGTCTCGCTGCGCGAAGGACTCGGCTTGACGCAGGCGGAATTCGGTGAGCGCGTCGGCGTGGACAAGATGACCGTGAGCCGCTGGGAGCGCGGAACGGTCCGGCCCAGCGCCGCCGCGCTGAAGCGCATCGACGCGGTGCGCCGCGAAGCGCTGCGCCGCGGCGTGGCGATTGCGGGGTGAGCGAACGCCGGTGCAAGCTCCGCCCGATCCTCAAGGCGGACGCCGCGGCGACGCATGCCCGCCCGCGCGGGCGGAAGGGAACGAAACCATGAACGCCCGGAAACGAGAGCGCACAGGCTTCCGGCTGACGCACGCCCAGTACACCGACGCCGACGGCGCGGTGCGGACCTGCCCGAAGTGGGTCGCCGAATTCCGCGACGCCCTGGAGCGCAAGCGAAAGCTGACGCTGTTCACCAGCCGGGCCGAGAGCGAGAGCGCCGCGCGGCTGCTCGTGCGGCTGGTGGAAAACGTGCAGGCGAGCGGGCGGGCGAACAACCCCGAGATTCTGCGCGGCGTGGCACTGCTGCCCGAGCGCGTGCGGCGCAGGCTGGCGGGCTTCGGCCTGCTGGAGCCGGAGCGGGCGACGGTCGCCGCGCTGGACGAACTGCTCGGCCGCTGGGCGGGCGCGCTGCGGGCGCGCGGCACGACGGAGAAACAGGCGCGCACGCAACGCCTGCGCGCCGCCAAGCTGATCCGGCTGGCCGGCTTCAAGCGGCTGGCCGACGTGGACCGCGGACAAGTCGAGGCCGTACTCGCCAAGCTCCGCGCTGGCGAGATTGAAGGCGAGCGACGGCTGAGTGCCCGGACCTCGAACGGGACGCTTCAAGCGCTCGGCTCATTCTGCCGCTGGGCGGTGCGCGAGCGGCTGCTCGCCGAGAATCCGCTCGCCGAAGCGGCGCGCGTGACCGTGACGGACGAACGCGAGCGCGACGCTTTAGACCTCGACGAACAAGCCCGGCTGCTCGACGCGACCGAAGCCGGACCGGAGCGGGACGGACTCGACGGCCGGACGCGGGCGACGCTGTATCGGCTCGCGCTGACGACCGGGCTTCGGGCGGGCGAGCTGGCGAACCTGAAGCGCTCGGCCCTGGACCTCGACGCCGACCCGCCGACGCTCACGCTCGCACCGAAGGCGACCAAGAATCGCCGCGGCTGCACGCTCCCGCTGGTCCGGGAGCTGCTCCCCGAGCTGCGCGAAGCCGTCCGCGGGAAGCTGCCCGAAACGCGCGTGTTCGCGACGCTGGGGCGAATCGACGAGCTGGCGGACACGTTCCGGGCGGACCTGGCTGCGGCCCGCGCCACCTGGCTTGACGAAGCCGCGACGCCGGCGGAGCGCGAAGCGCGCCAGCGGACGGACTTCCTGCTCGCCGAGCGCCACAACGGCCGCGTGCTCGTGTTCCACTCGCTCCGGCATTCGTTCATCGCCAACGGCAAGCGGGCGGGTATCCCGCTCGCGACGATGATGCAACTGGCCCGCCACTCGGACCCCAAGCTCACGGCCAAGCGCTACGGGGCGCTGGCCCTGCACGACCTGAGCGCCGCCGTCGCCGCGCTGCCGTCGCCGCGGACGCCGGGGCGGGAAGCTGCGAGCCGGACGGGGACGGACGACGCCGCGCCGTTGCCGTCGATTTCGAGCGGAAAGGCCGCGCCATTGAGCGCAAACGCGCCGGGGGGCGTCTCGGGTAGGGGAAAAGCGCCAGAAGGCGAGCATTCGAGTTGCGCGAGCGCGACGCCCGCCGCGGTTCACGCGCCCGAGAGCGCGTCAGGAAACTTGGTGTCCCACTTGGTGTTTTCCGGCACGCGCGGGCAGACTCCGGTAGACTTCGGAAGACAATCGCATCGGATTTCCGATAGCGCGAAAACCCCTGAAAAGCCAGTGAAAATCGCGCTTCGCTCGGGGAAAACCGAACAGCCACCGGCGGGACTCGAACCCGCAACCTGCGGTTTACAAAACCGCTGCTCTGCCAATTGAGCTACGGTGGCAAGCCGGCTGCCGATCGGCGCTTGCGCACGACCGGCACAGACCCGCGAAACCGGTCCTGCTGGCCAATCCCGGACTCGACGCGGTCACGAATGCTACCACAAATGCGCCGCGCCGAGCTTGCAACGCGCACGAGCTCGCGGTTTGTCGAGTCGCGATTGAGAAGCTTCCGATCAAAATGCGCGGCGTGCTCCGCCCGTTCGGCCGACGTCAGCAGCCCGATGAAAGGGCCGGCCGCTCGTCGGGGGGCTGCTCGCGCGGTCCAACCGCGGCGGCGCGGAGAATTTAGCACGTGCTGTTGGAATTTCCAACCCGAGGGGTCACTGCCGGAGTGCGGCACACGAATGACGCGGGCCGGGAATGCCTGCCGGCAGCGCGCGACTGAGCGTCGGCATTCACGAGGAAGACGTAACCCCCGCAGCCGGCCGGTCTTCAGCCGGCTGACGCACGCGTAGCACCGCGCGATTCAGCTCATTCGCCGGAATGATCCCGACCGCGACGTGCTTGAACGCCGGCGTGCGGGCCTTCTCGTCCGCGCGGCCCGCCACCAGCACGTTCGCCTCGGGATAGTACATCGCCGCGTTGCCCGGCCGAATGTCGAATGGACGGACAAGCACGTGGCGCATCTCGCCCACGGCGCTGCGCACGTGCACGCGCTGGTCGGGCCGCAGGCCGAGGCGCTTGATGTCGGTCGGGTGCAGCAGGACCACGTCGCGCCGCTCCTGCCCGCGATACAGATCCTCCTCCTCGTACACGACGGTGTTGAACTGCCCCTCGCTCCGTATGGTCATGAGCCGCAGCGCCACCCCGTTCCCGTCGGGCGCGGGCGGTCCGTCGCCGGCGCGCGGAAACACCGGCAGCGGCACCGCCGCGAAATGCGCGCGGCCGTCGGGCGTCTTGAACTGCGGCGTGTGGAACGTCCGCTCGCGAATGTAGAACTCCCGCCGCGTGCGGCCGACGTGCGCGATGGCCTCGTATCCCGGAACGACTGCGGCGATCAGTTCGCGAATCTCGTCGTGGCTGCGGAGCCGGCGCCAGTCGATGCCGCGCGACTCTCCCAGCACGCGCTCGGCGATCTCGGCGACGATCTCGATCTCGCTCCGCGCCCCCGGCTGTCGCGGCGGGCCGCCGTCGCTGACGCGTACGTAGTTGAACATCGACTCCTGCGTCGTGGGCTGCGACTCCTCGTCGCGGGCCCGCGCCGGGAGAATCAGCGTCTCTCTCGCCCGCCCCCAGGCGTGGCCGGTGTTCAACGTCGTGCTCACATACACCACCGACGCCGCCCGGGCGAACGCCCGCTCGCAGGCGGCGGCGTCCGGCGAGGCGCCGTACAGGTTCCCGCCCAGGCACCACGCATGCCGCACGCGGCCGGACTCCAGCGCCTCGATCCCCGCAAGCGTGTCCAGTCCGGGCGTTTCGGGCAGCGCGAACCCGAGTCGCTCCTGGAGCTTCGCGAGCGTGTAGCTGTTGAGCTTCGGCACGACGCCGACCGAGCCGACGCCCTGCACGTTGCTGTGCCCGCGGATCGGCAGCAGGCCGGCATGTGGGCGGCCGACCATCCCCCGCAGCAGCGCCAGGTTGACGATCGCGCGCACGTTGTCCACACCGTGCTCGTGCTGCGTGATGCCCATCGTCCAGCCGAAGATCGCGGCGTTCGATCTCACGTACAGTTCCGCCGCGCGCTCGATCGCGCTGCGCGGCACGCCGGAATCGCGCTCGATCTCGGCCCAATCGAGGCTTTCGACGTACGTCCTGAACGCTTCGAAACCCGCCGTGTGTCCGCCGATGAACGCGTGGTCGAGCGCGCCGCGCTCCAGAAGCGCGCGCGCGATGCCCGTCAGCAGCGCGATGTCGCCGCCGATGTGCGGCTGCAAGTAGAGGCCGGCGATCTCGCTGCCGAAAAGCAGACTCAGCGGCCGCGAGGGGATGTGGAAGTTCACCAGTCCCGGCTCGTGGATCGGGTTGATGACGATCACCTGGCCGCCGCGTCTGCGCACGTCCGCCAGCAGCGTCATCAGGCGCGGGTGATTGGAGGCCGGGTTGCCGCCGATGAGGACGAACAGGTCGCAGTGCTCGACATCGTGCAGGTTGACCGTTGCTGTCCCGGTCCCGAGCGCGTCGCGCAGCCCGACGCCGCTGGCCTGGTGGCAGTAATAGCTGCAATTGTTGACGTTGTTCGTGCCGTAAGCCCGCGCGAAGAGCTGCCAGAGGAACGCGGCTTCGTTGCTGGCGCGCCCGGAAAAGTAGAAGAAGTGCTCGTCCGGCCGGGCCGCGCTCAGCCAGCCGGCGCAGCGCTTCAGCGCTTCCTCCCACGACACCGGCCGGTAGCGCGCGTCGCCCGGGCCGGCGTATACAGGTTCGTTCAGCCGGCCCATATGCTCGAGCTCGCGCGGCGTCATGGCGCGCAGCTCGGCGAAGCCGCAGCGCTCGAAGAACTCCGGCCGAATGCGGCCCTGCATGTCCGCCGCCATGGCCTGCATGCTCTTCTTGCAGACCTCGGGGAAGCGGCCGGCCTCGTTGACCATCCCGCCGCGCTGCCCGCCCATGCCCAGCGCGCAGGTCTTGCAGGCGTTGCGGCCGCGCAGCGCGCGGTAGAGCTTGACGAGTCCGCCGACGCGGCGGGCGGTCCTGAAAACGTAGGCGATGGCCGGCCAGCCGCCGCCGTGCCGTGGGCGCGACATGGAACGCTCCGAGTGATTCGGCCCGAACGCGCGCGATTCTACCCTGGTGCTCGCGATGCTGCGACGCCGCGGGCGGCGGAACGACAGTTGCGCGGCGCGGGCGGATGCACTCGGCCTGCGTCGGGCCTCGCATGAACGTACGGCGGCTTGCTGGTGCGGGAGTGCCGGCGGGCGAAGACGACCGGGCGCAGGGCGTCGCGTCAGTAGAACACGGTGATGATCAGGTGCGGCTCGGAGTGCTTGCCCTCGACGATGCCGACGGTCGTTTGCGCAAACTTGATCTCGACATCGTCGTGGGAGTCCGCCCACTCGTTGATTTGTTCGTTGAGGTACGCGATCGCGGCGTCCGTCAGCTTGCCGTGGAAGGTCTTGCAACGCGTCGCGCAAGGCGAGCCGGCCAGCAGTGGACGGCGAAACTGCCGCACTTTCTCGCCGCCGGGCCCCAGCGTCCCGCCGAACTTGATGCGATCGGGCGCCGCGCCCGAGGCCGCAGGGGGCTCGGCGCCGATGGCGGCCACGCTAGCCGCCGCAACGGCGTCCGCGGGCGAGCCGCGGTGTTCGGCCAGGCAGAACTTGCAAAGCAGCTTGCCGTGCCAGTACCCTGCGAGCTCAGCCTGAAGATGCTCCGGGTAGACAATCGCGCCGCACTCTTCGCACTGCCTCATGTGGGTGTCGACTTCGCGCGACATGGCTTCCACCTCCCGCATCGGGCGTGGACGGCTGCTCGACCGCAGCAAAACCTTCGACGGGTGCCGACGTCTGGAACGCGCCGGCAAGCACGCCTAGGATAAGCGGCGACGAGCGGTCGCGGCAAGGCGGGTCCCCGAGCTCGTCACGAGGCTTGCGCGTTGCCCAAGTTCGCCCTGTTTCCGAAGTCCCGGTCGCAGCGGCCCGACGTGCGCTCCATGTACCTCGTCGGTGTGGACGGTGTCCCTGTGCGCGGCGACATCCGCTACGCCGACGACGTCATCGTCTGCGAGACGCACACGCCGGAGGCGCTGGGACTGTCACTGCTGTGGGAGATCGAGGGCTTCGGGCGCGTACAATTGGAAACCACGCGCCTCCCGCCGCGCGACGAGCCGTACAACCTGCACGCCGAGCTGGCGCGCCACCGGTTGATGCGCATCTCGACCAAGCGCGAGGAGTGGGGCCTCTACGACTATCCCGGTATGAACGAGGTCGCCGCGCGGATCGACGCGGCGCGCGACCGCTTCGTGCAGTCGCTGGCCGCGCTCAGCGAGCCCGAGCGCGCCGCGCGCCTGGCCGATGAGGCCCTGGCCGAGAGTCTCTGGGCCTCCGAGGAACTGTGCGGCTACCACGCCGCGATCTTCCTCGGCCGTAGACAGTCGGCCGGCGGGCTGAGCAAGGGCGTGCTGGGCGCGACCGTCCCGGCGACCCTGCCGGAGCGCGCGGTGGGCAAGGCGCTCGCCAAGGTCTTTGACTTCGTGCGCGTACCGCTTCCGTGGCGCGAGATTCAGCCCGAGGAAAAGGAAGTCGCGTACGACGCGGTGGACGCGTGCCTGAAGCGCTGCGCCGCGGCGGGTCTGCCCGTCCGCGGCGGCCCCCTGCTCAACTTCGGCGTCCAGTTCGTGCCGGACTGGATGTTCGCCTGGGAGAGCGACTACGAGGCGATCGCCTCCTTCGCGCGCGAGCATGTCCGTCGCACCGTACAGCGCTACGCGTCCCAGATCGGATCATGGATCGTCGCCAGCGGGCTGCACGCCGACAACGTCTTCCCCTTCAATTTCGAACAGATCATGGATATGACGCGGCTGGCCGTGAACACCACGCGCCAGGCCGCCCCCCGCGCGCACATCGTGCTGGACTTGGTCCAGCCGTGGGGCGAGTACTACGCACGGAACCAGCGCTCGATCCCGCCGCTGCTCTACGCCGAAATGGCCCAGCAGAGCGGGATCGCGTTCGATGCCTTCGGCGTCCAGTTCCTCTTCGGGATCGACGCCGAGGGCTACCAGGTCCGCGACTTTATGCAGGTCAGTTCGCTGATCGACCGGCTCGCCGGCCTCGGCAAGCCGCTTCACATCACCGCGGTCGCCGTGCCGTCGACCAAACAGGTCGGTGGCGCCTGGCGGAGGCCCTGGTCGGAGGAGACGCAGGCCGAGTGGCTCACGACGTTCGGCACGATCGCGCTTTCGAAGCCATACGTAGAGAGCGTGTGTCTGTGCGGACTGACCGACAGCGCATGCGCCGGCGTGCCCAGCGGCGGCGTGCTGCGCGACGATCTCTCCGCGAAGTTGTCATTCGAGAAACTCGCCGAATGGCGGCGTTCTTCGGCCGCCGGCAGCCGAATATGATCGCGCCACCGACACGCCGCACCGCACTGGCGCCCGCTCGCCGTCTCGGGACACCTGGGACCGCAGCCGTTATTGTCGTCGTTCACTTGATCGCGGCGACGCTCGGCGCCGGGCATCGGTTTACGCACGCTCCGCCCGCGGACAGCCGCACGCTGCGCCTCGACCCGAACATCGCGCCCCGGGCGGACTTGATGCTCTTACCCGGCATCGGCCCGGCACTTGCGGACGGCATTCTCGAATACCGCAACTCGTTGCCGCCGCCGGCGTTCCGCAGTCCGCAGGACCTGGGCCGCGTACGCCGGATCGGCCCGGCGACCGTTGAGAAGCTGGCTCCGCACCTGCGGTTCGATTCCCCTGCGACTTCGCGCGCCGGGAGCCCGCCGTGAAGACGCGAGCCATCCCGGTCGTCTTCCGGCCGATCCTCAAGCCCAAGCCGTGGGGCGGGCAGAAGCTCGCACAGCTCTTCGGTAAGGCACTGCCGCCAGGCGGGCGGCTCGGAGAATCCTGGGAGCTGTCGGACCTGCCGGAAAACGAGTCCGTCGTGCGTGATGGCCCCCAACAGGGCCGAACGATTCGTGAGCTTGTGTCGGAGTGGGGCGCGGACCTGCTCGGACGGGCGGCGCTCGTCGACGGTCGTTTTCCGCTGCTCATCAAGTTCCTCGACGCGCGCGAGAACCTCAGCATCCAGGTCCATCCGAAGCCCGCTCCCGAATCGTCCCCCACGCCCGTGGCTGGCGTTAAGCACGAGGCGTGGTACGTCGTCCAGGCGGATGAGGAAGCCGGCATTCTGCTCGGCGTGAAACCCGAAGTCGACATCCATGATGTTCGTCGCTCGCTGGGCACCGCCGAACTGGTCCCGTTGCTTCGGCGCTGGCGCGTCCGGACGGGTGACAGCTTCTACCTCCCGAGCGGCGTGCCGCACGCGCTCTGCGCGGGAGTTGTCGCCGCGGAAGTCCAAACACCATCGGATGTTACCTACCGAATGTACGACTGGGACCGGGTGGATGAAAGCGGTCAACCACGCCCGCTGCACTTATCCGAGGCGATGACGAATCTCCGTCTCGACGTCACGCCAGCCGAGCTGAAACCGCCGCGTTCACACAGCGCCGGCCCACACGCGCTGGTGACGCGCGTGGCAGCCTGCCCGTCATTCCTAGTCTCGCGCGTGCGGTTGGCGGCGGGGCTTCAACAGGCACTTCCGGACACGGAAATGCTGATCTGGATTCTACTTAACGGCTCCGGTGCGCTGCTTCGAGCGGGGGAATTTCGGGTGCCATTCACGGCCGGGGACACGGTCCTCATTCCGGCTGCGAATGACGGAATCCGCATTGAGACAGCGGACGACATCCAATTCCTTGAGGTAAGCGTACCGATTCCGAGGATCGGCCGGACTGCGGATCGTGAGCCGGCTCACGCCGGGCGGCGCGGGCCGCTCACGCAACTTCGCACGCCGGGGAATTCGCTGTTGGGCGGCAAGAGTTAGGGTATTGCGGCGAGAACGAGCGCCTTCCGCTGGGGGGCTTGGCGCGACATCGCGCCGCGAAGCGGATGTTTTTTGGGCTGCGAAACTGGAATTGGCGGGTTATAATGAAAATGTAAACGCCCTGCCGAGATCGCCTCCCGGCTGGTCCGGCAGTGTATGGGAGTGCTTGTGCGGTGGAGGCTGCCACGAGCAGCGCCGCGCCGCGTGGTCTTATTCCTTTTTCACTCGTGGTCGGAAGGAGCCTGGAATGCGCAAACGTGTCGATCGTCAGGGATTCACCCTGATCGAACTCCTGGTTGTAGTCGCGATCATCGCGCTACTCATCTCGATCCTGCTGCCGAGCTTGCAGCGGGCGCGCCAGCAGGCTCAGAAGGCGGCGTGCCTGTCGAACCAGAAGAACATCCTGACGGGCATGCACCAGTACGCGAGCCAGTACCAGATTCTGGTACCGATGCACTGGTCGCAGGCGGCTCAGAACATGTCCGACCCTGAACTGCTCATGACCGCGATGTGGTACACGTGGGGCGGTTGCGGGACAACGAGGTCGCAGTTCCACACCGGCTCGAGCAGCATCTGGATCAACGAGACCACCGCCCACGCGGGCAATCCGAAGCTCAACTGGGGCACGCTCCAACGGCCGTTGAGCAAGTTCATGTACCCGGAAGTTGATGACACGACACACGACCTGCCGATCTTCCGTTGCCCCGGCGATACTGGTTTCGACCAGAACAAACTCTGGGACGACGTCCCCGAAGCCGCCCAAGACATCCCGATGTACGACCAGCTCGGATGCAGCTATCGCGGCAGCTTCTACGGGCTATTCAGCAGCACGCGGCTCCATCTGGGGATTTTCGGTCAGCCGCGCGACAAGATTCAGCTCGCGTCGCGCGTGATCGTCGGTGGCGACCCGCGCTGGTTCAACATGATCGGCACCGACGACTCGGAGGATGCGGAGCTCGTCGAGGCGCCAGGTTGGCACGGTGAGCCTCGGCAGGACAACATGATGTTCGCCGACGGTTCCGCCCGCTCGACCAAGGCTTACTCGGCCGACGACCCGCTCTACAAGCCCAAGCCGGAAGATGAGGCCGAGTGGGGCATCTCCCCGGGTGATTCCGACTTCATCAGCCGCGGACCCAACTACCAGCTCGATTGCTATCCGACGCCCGGGGCCAGCATGGGCGGGCCATTCCCGGCGAACCACTCAAAAGGCTGGCCGGGAGCTGGCGCCACGGTTCACTTTTACACGGCGGAACTGCCGTAAGAAGTTCAGCCGCAAGCGACACGTGGTTTCGGCGGGCCGTGACAGCCAACCAGGCCGTCACGGCCCGCGGTGTTTTCGCCGCTGACGGCTGCACGCCCCGCGGCTGCCGCGCGGAGTTGCATCTCGGGCACGCGGAGGCAGCGCACCTCCCGCGAAATGCCCATGTCTTGGCGTCGAGTACGAAAGGAGCTGCTTGGGCGGATGGGAACCGCGTCTGAAGGCGCTACTCAGGTGGGATAAGCAGAAGCCCCGCGCTGGCAGCGCACGCTCGTTCCAACGCCGCCGACGCGAACTGCCCGGCGTCACGGAATAGCGCTCGGGCGATGTTGATGGTGTCGGCCAGTTCGCGGAGCGTGCCGGCGTCCGCCACGGCGCAGATCGCAAAACTGTTGGTCTGGCCGTTCCACTTCAGCACGGTCACATTCTCGAACGTGCCGATCTCGTAGGTTCGCTCGATGCAGTCTTCTTCCAGCGCGTGCCCGTCCTTCAGCTTGACCCGGTGGTCGCAGGAGAAGATCGACAGAACTTCGGGTTGCTGCCCGGGGAACCGGTAGTAGGCGTGCACCGCGTGCAGCCCGGGACGGTCGATGCACTCGCCGACTCCGTCCAGCGCGTATCCGCTGTGTAGCAGTTCCGGAATCGCGACGGCGTAGCTGAACTGGCGCTGCAACGCGTGCTTGGCGTCCGCCGCGCACGTGAACCCGCTGGCCTCCAGCGGGTGCTGCCGCTCATGAACCGCGCAGCGCAGGTGAACCGTGGCGAACTCAGCCACGCTCACGAGCGTCACGTCCGTCTGGGCGGCCGCATCATTCCCGCCCGCCTGCCGCCAAAGCGGCCGCAGCAGCAGGAACAGCGCGATCGCCGCGGCCAGCGCCAGCACGGGCGCCCAGAGACGCAGGGATCGCCGCGCCACGGTTCGCTGCTGGTCTCGCAGCCGGGCACGGAGCCGATCCTCGATTCCGGCGGGGAGCGCGCGATGGTTGAGCGCGCGGTGCAGCGCGCGCCGCAACGCGCGGCACTGCTCGACCTCCACGCGCAGATGCGGGTAATGGCCGAGCGCGGCCTCAAACTCGCGCGAGAGTCGCGCATCGAGTTCGCCGTCGGCGTAAGCCATCAGGTGCTGTCGAGCCTGGTCGAGCGTCATTCCACTGCCTTTTGGGAAGCCGCAATCCGCTGTCGTCCCGCGTACTCGCGAAGCGCTCCCATCAACTGCGCCCGTGCGCGGTGCAGACGGCTCATCACCGTGCCGATCGGAACCTCCAGGATTTCCGCGATCTCCTGATAGCTCAACTCCATGGTCGCCCAGAGGAGCACCACGGCCCGGTACTCTGGCCGTAAGGCGTCGATCGCGGCTTTGACCTCGTCGTCCACCTGCTCGAAGTCGATTTCGAGCGTTCCCACCACAGCCTGGTTCCCCGCCTCCGGCTCCTGGCCGGGATCGAGGCTTTGCCCGTCCCTCGCCCGCGGGATCCGCCTCTCCCGTGCTTGCATATTCAGGTGCGTATTATGCAGAATTCGCAGCAGCCAGGGGATTATCCCAAACTCGCGCAGCTCGAACTCCGCGAACGCCTTGTATGCCCGAAGATAGGTCTCCTGAACTAAGTCCTCGGCCGCGTGCGGGTTGCGCGTCAGGCGCTCCGCCACGCGGTACACCATCGGCAGGTGCGGGAGGGCTACGTCCTCGAACGACTTATCACCCACACCCTGCATTCGCCTTCGGACTGCCGGCCGAAGCCGACACTCTCAATTAGTTAGAACCAGTTGGACGTGCGTTCAATTTCCACAAGCTCGCCCGCATGCCGCGATTATCGCGTTCGCCCGAGCCGTTATGCGGCCGCGATCGAACTGACCTCGACACCAGCCTCGCGCCCAGGCGCATCCCCAGTCTAACCGAACTCGCTGGCCGGTTCGAGCACATTCGCAACGGTGGGGATGCCGCCCGCCCGGCTCCGGTCTCGGAACCCACAAACCGCAAACGGCCGCCAACACGGGCCTTGACATGGTCGGAACTCCGGCCGCTCGACAGGCCGGAGGTTTAGGAGCGATAATCCGCCCGCAGGAAGCGCGACCATGCTCTATGGGGTGTCCCCGATCGTGATCCTCATGCTGCTTCAGGCGGAGTCCCTGCCATCGGAAGAATGGAAGCGCCGGGCCGCGCAATCCGTTGCGCTCGCCCAGCAGGCCGAATCGCCGGCCGAGCTCGTTGAGGCCATGGACAACTGCTGGCGGGCCGACGCCTGGCGAGACGGTCTGGAGGTCGCTGATCTCGCGGCAACCCGCTTCGGCCAGGACACGACGATCGTCGCGCGCCGGGCGCGCGCCCTGTGGCGGGCCGGCCGGCTCGAGGAAGCCGAAGTGCTGCTGGCGCCGCTTGCGGACGAGACCCGAGATCCCGTCGCGCTCTGCACGCTTGTGGCCAGCGCGTTGTCCCGCGGCGACGCGAGGCGCGCCGAGGCGCTCGGAAAACGGCTGCACACGCTTCGTCCCATCGGCGCCACGGAATTGCATTCGCTGATCGCCGTGCACCTGGCGAACGACAGCCTTGGCGGCCTCGTGCCGCTGCTCCGAAGCTGCGAGCAATCCGCCGATGCCCGCAACGGCTACCCCGAAACTCACATCGCCGAGTCCATCCTCGGCATGGCGCAGTTCTTCCAGGCGGTCGGACCGCGACCGCTGAACGTGCTCGTCAGTCCCGGCGTGGCCGACATGCCCATGCTTGTCGGCTTCAACCTGCCCTATTGCCAGGCCCACATCAACGGGCGCGGCCCATATCGGCTCATCGTGGACACCGGCGGCAGCATCACGCTGTCGCTCGACCGCTCGATCGCCGAGGACCTCGAGCTGGCCGCGCTGTCCGAAGGCGCCGTCCACGGCGTCGCCGGGCGGGAGCCTTCCGGACAAGCGCTCGTGCATCGGCTGCACATCGGCACGATCGAACTGGAACGGGTCATGACGCGTGCCTTCACGCTGCCGGCGCCAGTGAAAGCCGCGGCGGACGGGGTCATCGGCGCCGGCGTGTTCGCGGATTCGCGGCTGGTGCTCGACTTCGGCGCAGCACGGCTTACGGCAGAACACTCCCGCGCCGCCCCGGGACGCGGCGAGCCGTTCCCCATCCGAATCGTGTCCGACGCCAAACTCGTGACGCCGGTGCGCCTGAACGAGCAGCGCGTACTCGCGGTGCTCGATACCGGGGCGGACATCGTCGCGCTCGCGCCGTCGTTCGTGCGCGCGCACTTGGACGCCGCCGAGCCGCGGCCCCTGCCGGTGGCCGGGCTTGGCGTCGGGGATCAGCCGGCAGTCGCGATCACGCTCGCGCCGCCGGTGAATGCGCAGATCGGGGCGCGCACCTTTGAGCGGCTCGGGACCGTGGGCTTGGGCGCACTCGATCAGCTCCTGTCGCCGATGCTCGGCGTGCAGGTTGATGCGCTAATCGGCATGCAAGTGTTCCGAAAGATGTCGGCGTTCACGGTCGACTTCGCGCGCGCGCAGGCGTGGGTCGAGTGGCTGGATGCGCCGAGCGGCGGATAAGCGCGCCGCCGGCCGTGGCGAATGCGCGCCGATGCATTGCCGTGTATGCGAGAGGCGGGACTCGAACCCGCACGGTGTTACCCGCCAGAACCTAAATCTGGTGCGTCTGCCAATTCCGCCACTCTCGCGGTTTCGAACCGAATCACCGGATGATACCCAGACCGCGCTCATTCCGTCCCGGGTATGTTTCGATGCCGTCGCGCACCAGAACGGGAGCGCTTCCAGTCGAACGCCGGGCCAGAGTGCGGGGAATCCGGACCGAACGGCGACCACTCCGAACTGACTGCAACAGTTTTTAGTTTCAGTGGTTATGATCAACCACCTGAGCTCAGTTCGCTGGGGCTGTGCTTGACAACCACCCGGTCTCGGCTAACAGTCCCTTGGCGTTTGCCGCGCCCCGAAGTCGCAGAGACCATCTATGGCGGCGGCGCGGAGCGCGGGGGCATTGAACGAAATTCTCGCGGGCGCGCTGGGCGTTTCGGTTGACGCAAGACGCGGTCGCGACTTCTAATCCCGCCCCGAAGCGGCCGATGATAGAGCTGGATTGAGTCCCGTGCAGCGCACCTAAGTCTGGCAGACGAACGAGATTAAGGAAGTCGCCGTGGCAAAACGGCAGCCCAACGGCCGGTCGCTGGTGGTGGTTGAGTCGCCCGCGAAGGCACGGACGATCAACAAGTACCTGGGGGATGACTTCGTCGTCCGGGCGTCCATGGGACACGTCCGCGACCTTCCCGAGCGCGAGTTCGGCGTCGCCGTCGCCGATGGATTTCGGCCCACGTATGAGAACGTCCGCAGCCGCACCAAGGTGTTGCGGGAGTTGTCGGAACTGGCCAAGAGCGCTCCCGAGATTTTCCTGGCGACGGACCGCGATCGCGAGGGCGAGGCGATCGCCTGGCACCTGATGGAGGCGCTTCAGCTTCCTGCGGATCGTGTGCGGCGCGTGATCTTCAACGAGATTACCAAGTCGGCCATCCGCGAAGCGTTCGCGCATCCGCACACGATCGACCTCGACCGTGTGAACGCGCAGCAGGCGCGCCGCATTCTGGATCGAATCGTCGGCTACGAACTCAGCCCGCTCCTGTGGCGCAAGATCGCCAAGGGTCTTTCCGCCGGCCGCGTGCAGTCTGTGGCGGTCCGCTTGATCGTCGACCGCGAGCGCGAGATTCGCGCTTTCGTTCCCACGGAAAGCTGGAGCGTCGCCGGGTTCGTCACGCCCGGCGACGTTGAGGGCCTGCTGTCTTCGTGGCGCGAGTTTGTCCGCGATGAGCGGACGCAAAGGGAAACTCAGCAGTGGCTCTCGGATCACGGCGCGTTCCGCGTGGAGCTGGTCGAGGTCGGCGGCGAGCCGTTCCGGGCCGCGTCGGCCGAGGCGGCCGAGCGCGTCGTTCGCGCGCTGGGTTTCCGCGTGGAGCGGATCGACCGGCAGGTCTGGGAAGACTATGCGCGCCTCGGCCTGGAGAAGGCGACGCTGGTCGGAGCATTCGACCCGCACAACGGCCCGCCGCTGCGCGTCGCCGATCTGACCACCAAGCGCACGACGACCCGACCGCCGGCGCCGTTTACAACGGCCTCGTTACAGCAGCAAGCGTCGAATGCGCTGCGCTTTTCCGCCTCGCGCACCATGCGCGTCGCACAGGCGCTGTACGAGGGTGTTGATCTGAACGGCGAGGGGCCGATCGGCCTGATCACGTACATGCGCACGGATTCCACCAACCTCGCCGCGGACGCCGTCGCCGCGGTGCGCCAGTACATCGCGCAGGAACACGGCGAGCGCTACCTGCCGGCGCGGCCGAATCATTTCGGCAAGCGCCACGAGCGCGCCCAGGAGGCGCACGAGGCGATCCGCCCGACGGACGTGTTCCACACGCCGGCGCGCGTGCGGGCGGCGCTTAGCGACGAGCAGTACCGGCTGTACGATCTGATCTGGACGCGTTTCGTCGCCTGCCAGATGCCGCCGGCGGAGTGGGACTCGACGTCGGTGCAGCTTGCGTGCGACACGGCGCTCGGCCCGATGCACTTCAGCGGCAACGGGCGCAAGCTGGTGTTCGACGGGTTCATGAAGGTCGCGGGGGTCAACAGCGAGGACCAGATTCTGCCGGCGCTGCGTCCGGAGCAGGCGGTGGAATTCTTTGACATGCAGCCGCGGCAGCAGTTCACCTCGCCGCCGGCGCGCTACACCGAGGCTTCGCTGGTCAAGGCGCTGGAGTCGGAGGGCATCGGCCGTCCGAGCACGTACGCGTCGATCATCGACACGATCCAGGATCGCGGCTACGTCGAGCAGCAGGAGCGTAAGTTCTACCCGACCGCGCTGGGCGAGGTCGTGACCGACAAGCTGGTCGCGCACTTCCCGAAGATCATGGACGTCAAGTTCACGTCGTTCATGGAGGACGAGCTGGACAAGATCGAGGACGCGCACCTCGACTGGGTCCACGTGCTGAACGAGTTCTACGAGCCGTTCAAGGAGCTGCTCGACCGCGCGCGCGAGGAAATGGAGGCGGAGCGCGGCCAGCCGAGCAAGCACGTATGCACCGAATGCGGCTCGCCCATGGTGTACCGCTGGAGCCGCACCGGCCGCTTTTTGGCCTGCAAAGGCTATCCCAAGTGCAAGGCCACGCTCAACGTCGACCGCGACGGCCGCCCCGTCGTCCCCAAGCTGAGCGAGCACCCGTGTCCCCAGTGCCAGCGGCCGATGGTCGTGCGCCGCAGCAAGACCGGGACGTTCCTCGGATGCAGCGGCTACCCGGATTGCCGCACGACCGTCCCCTGCGACGAAAACGGCACGCCGCTCCAGGTCGTCGCGGAAGAGGAGCTCACGCAGACGTGCGACCAGTGCGGCGGCGAGATGGGCGTGAAGTGGAAGGGACGGCGCGCGTTCCTGGGCTGCAAGAACTACCCCAAGTGCAAGAACGTTGCCCAGGTTCCCGCCGGTGTGCACGTGAAGAAGAAGCCCGGCCCGCCGCCGGAAGAGGCCGGCGTGAGCTGCGAGAAGTGCGGCCGGCCGATGGTGATCCGCACCGGCCGGCGGGGCAAGTTCGTTTCCTGCTCCGGGTTCCCCCGGTGCCGCAATGCCAAGCCGCTTGAGAAGCTCGAAGAGCTCAGGGCCGCCGCCGCCGACCGGCCGGCCGTCGCGAACGGCGCCCCGGCCGGCGCCGTGACCGCGCGATCGGCGGGCGCGAATGGGCAGGGCGATCCGCCGCCGGGGTTCGCGTGGACCCGCACCGGGCGGCCGGTTGTGGAAGTGATGCCGGAGCCGGGGACGCTGCACTGCCCGCAGTGCGGCAGCGTGATGGACCTCAAGCGCGGGCGCTTCGGCCCGTTCTTTTCCTGCACCGGGTTCCCGAAATGCCGCTTTGTCGCCAACCTTCGCGGCGAGGCGAAGAAGCGGGCGGAGGAGCTCATTCCCGCGCCGGAGCGCAAGGCGCCGGTGCCGACGGACATTCCGTGCGAAGAGTGCGGTCAGCCGATGGTGATCCGCGAGGGACGCAGCGGCAAGTTCCTCGGTTGTAGCGCGTACCCCAAGTGCAAGTGCACGCGCGAACTGCCCAGCGCGCTGCTGGCCTCCGCCGGTTCGGAGCGGTAGCCGCGCGCCGCGCTGGCACGGCACGTTCAGCGCCCCGCCAGATTCCCGTAGGCGCACAAGCCGCCCAGCGTGATCGCGGTCAGCAGCGTCACGCCGATTCCTACGAACAGCCCGGGCGGCGAGTACTCCCAGTCGATCTGGAGCGGCGTGCGCTCGGGCAGGCGCACCGAAAGCAGCGTCCCGTCAAGCGCCTCGACGGCCAGCGGCTCGCCGTCGATCGAGGCGCGCCAGCCCGGCAGCGCGAGCTGCGACACCACGAGCCGCGCGTCGGCACCGGGACCGCCGCGCGGAAACGTGTCCACGCGCGTCGTCATTCGGTAGGGCCTGTGCGCCTCATGGTGCACCGCCGCCGGCGTGGCCGCGTCGAGCAGGTACGCCGCGCCGCGCGCGTTGGGGTTCCAGAAAAGGCGGTAGCCGCAAGAGGTGGTCAGCACCAGTTCGCAGTGCTGCGGCTCGGGCAGCGACGGTTCGCAGAGCAGCACCCACTCGACGTGGTACCACTGCATCCAGGCCGTGTCGCGCAGCAGTGCGTGGGGCTGCGGCGCCTCGCCCCACGGCTTGAACCCGAACACGCGGTCGAGCGCGCGCGGCTGGAACGGACCGTAGTCCGTCAGCGACGCGACCTGGTCGAGAATGTTCACGTTCGCGACGCCCTTCGAGAGTGATTCGACGTACTCGCCGGGCAGGCGCGGCGTCCGCTGCGTGACGACCCAGATCCGCCCGCGCGTGTCCTCAAGAGCCCAGACCCATTCCATGCGCGAGTTGGGCCACAATGTCGGCTCGGGCGCGAGCGCCCGGGCCGGCACGTCGATCGTCCAGCCGATCACGCCCAGGTCCAGCGCGAGGACCAGCGGCAGCACGGCGCGCAGCCGCGGCGACTCCCAGCGTGCCGCGACCAGTCTCAGCGCCGCGAGCGAGAGCATCCACGCCGCCAGCGGAATGAACACCGCCGGCTTCCACGGCGCCAGGGCCGAAATCATGGGCACGCCCCGCGACTGCGGCAGAAGGATCGTGGCAATCGCAATCGCCGCCGTCGGGATGCCGATGAGCAGCAGCGCCAGCCGCGCGGGGCGCGTCGTCCAGCACTGTGCCAGAAACCGCAGCCGCGCCCGGTCCGGCGAGCGGCGCGCCGCGAGTTCATGTACGGATCGCGCGGCGAGCGCCGCCAGGGCCAAGTGCACGAGCAGCATGGCGCGGGCCGGCACGCGGAACAGGCTCGCCCCTGGGAGCCAGTAGAGGATCGGGGCCACGGGGCCCAGAAAGCCCAGCGCAGTCAGAAACGCGAGCGCGGCGAGTGCGATCCATCCGCGGCGGCGCGGATCGGCGCGCCAGCCGCCCCGCATGGCCAGCAGCGCCAGCAGCAGCGGCAGCACCCCGGCGTAGGCGAACTGCTCGCACTGGTGCGACGGTCCCCAGTACGGCACGTCGAACAGGTTCGGCGTGCGCTGGCCGAAGGCCATCGGCTGCACGAGTCCGACCAGCGAGAGCGGGTTCCAACTGTTCTCGGTGAAATCGAAGTACCCACGGCTGGTGCGCGTGCACAGTCGCACGTAGTCGAAGGTCGGGATCGCCTGGGCCGCGAACAGTCCGGCTCCGAAAAACCACGCCAGCAGCCATCGTGCGCCGGTCGCGCGCCATTCGCCGCGCTGCGCGACGAGGTAAGCCAGCGAGCCGAGCGCGCACAGCGCGGCGATCTGCACGTGCCCGGCGTAGCACTGAAGCGCGATGAGCACCGCGCACCCGGCGAGCCGCCCGCCGCCGCCGTCGGCTGCGTAGCGCTCGAGTCGCCAGAAAAGCCATGGCGTCCAGGCCGCGGCGTGCTGCATGCTGAAATGCGCCCGGTGTGCGAGCATGAAGCCGCAGAACGCGAAGGCGATCGCGCCAAAGCTGGCCGCGTGCGCGTCGAGGCGGTGCGCGCGAAGCAGCCGATACATTCCCAGCAGGGCGAGGGCGTAGTGGACCCAGAGCGAGGCCGGGTACGCGATCAGCGGATCGAACGCGAACAGCCACGTCGAAGGATAGAAGGCCGCCGTCTGCGGATCGGCCAGCAGTGGCCGCCCCAGTCCGGTCCAGGGGTTGAGCCACGGGTACTGCCCGTCGGAGATCATCTGGTGCAAGAGGAAACGCGACGGGAAGTAATAGAGGATGTCGTCTTCGCCCGCGCCGAGCCCCGCATTGCGC
>JABRWC010000067.1:0-10577 GCA_039961675.1 Phycisphaerae bacterium | reverse complement strand
CAAGTGGGGCACGTTCATGACCGGCTACGTCCCGCTGCTCGATTCGAGCGGAACGCAGATCGGCGTCGTCGCCGTCGACATTACCGTCGACGAGTACGAGCGACAGCTCGGCGGCGTTCGCACGGCGGCGGCGCTGGCGATGGTCCCCGCCATCATCCTGAGCGGCGTGGCCGGCCTGGGCTGCTTCCGCCTGCGCCAGCGGGAAGCACGCCTGGTCGTGGCGATCCGCGACGCGCTGGACCGGACCACGCGCGAGCAGGTGGTGCTGGCGGAGATCGCCGCCTCGCCGGCGACGGCGGCGGGCGACGTCCCGCGGTTGGCGCGCGAGCTTACGGAACGCGGAGCGGCGGCGCTGCACGTCGAGCGCGTCGGCGTGTGGCTGTTTGACGAGTCGCAGACGATGCTGCGCTGCGTCGACACGTACGAAGCGACGCCCGACCGGCATTCCTCCGGCACCATCCTCCTGGAGCGCGAGTACCGCAACGAGTTCGACGCGCTCAGGACACAGCGCTACGTGAACGCGGACGACGCGCTCGCCGATCCGCGCACCGCCGGCTACGTCCACACCTATCTCGTGCCGCTGGGCGTCACGTCCATGCTCGACGCCGCCATACGCTCATCCGGCGCAACCCTGGGCGTGATGTGCTTCGAGCACGTCGGCCCGCGGCGGCACTGGGCGCCCGACGAGATCGCATTCGCCTGCCGGCTGGCGGACCAGGTTGCGCTGGCGCTCGCCAGCGACGAGCGGCAGCGGGCCCGCGCGCTGGCCGAGGAATCCATGCGGCGCCAGGAGCAGACGCTCCGCGACCTGGAGCGGCTGAACAGCGCCATGGCCGGACGCGAGGAGCGGCTGCTGGAGCTGAAGTCCGAGGTCAACGCGCTGCTGGCGGAGCTTCATCGCGTGCCGCGGTACAGGGTTACCGCGACGGGCGATGAGCCGGAGATCGAGGGGGTCCCCAGGACATGAACCCGCCGCACAGCCAGGGCGCCGCGACGCCGGCAGGCGCGAACGGACGAAGCGCGCGTCGCCTGGGGCACTGGGCGGTGCGCGTCGTCGCGATCGGCGGCGTCGCGCTGTCGGCGGCGACGGCATTGATCATGCGGCGCGCGGAGGACCACGAGCTGCGGGCCGCATTCGAACGGGCGGTGGCGCAGCGCACGATGGCCGTCGAGCAGGCAGCGCGCCGCCCGGCGCTGGTGCTCTCTTCGCTGCGCGGGCTCTACGACGCGTCGCAAACCGTCGAGCGCGACGGATTCCTGGCCTTCTGCGAAGCGACGCGCGAGGCCATGCGCTCGGTCCGGGCGCTGGTCTGGGCGCCGCGCGTCACCCGCGCGGAGCGCGACGAGTTCGAGCGGAGGACGCGGGCCGCCGGCGCCCGCGGCTTCACCATCTTCGAGCGGAACGCGAACGGCACCGCGGTTCCGGCCGGCGAGCGCGAAGAGTACTTCCCGGTGTACTTCCTCAACGCGCGCCAGCTCAATCATCCGGCGCTGGGATTTGACCTCGCCTCGACCCCCGAGCGCAAGCAGGCTCTGGACCGCGCCCGAACCACCGGAGAAATGAGCGCCACCGCGCCGTTGCGACTGTTGACAGAAGCGGAGCAGCAGGCGGGCTTGCTGCTGGTCGCGCCGGTGTACGCCAAGCCGACTGAGCCGCCCGGAATTCCCGCGCGCCGCGAAAACCTGGAGGGCTTCGTGGTCGCCGTGCTGCGCGCCGGCGACCTGATCCAGTCCGCGCTGGCGAGCTTCCACGAGGGAAAGGTCCGACTGTGGGTCGAGGATGTCACGAATCCGGACGATCCGCGCCCGCTGCACAGCACCGTGCGTTCTGGCGCGCAGGAAGCGGGTGACGGGCCGCTGCTTGCGTGGCCGAGCGCCGCGCCGCAGCGCCGCACGAACACGTTCAATTTCGCCGGACGCACATGGGCCGTGCACTGCGAGCCGTCCCCCGGGTTCGCAGACGAGTTCCACACCTGGCTGCCGCTGGTGGCGCTGATCGCCGGGCTGGGCATCACCGCCAGCGCGGCGATGTTCCTCTCGCGGCAGATGACGCGGCGGGCGCGCGTCGAAGTCTCGCTGCAAGAGCGGACCGCGGAGCTGCGCGACCGCGAAGAGCTGCTCCAGACGCTGGTGGACGCGATCCCGGAGCTGGTCTGTTTCAAGGACGGCGACGGACGCTGGCTGATGGTCAACGCGTTCGGGTTGAGCCTCCTGCGCATGGACGGCACGGAATATCGCGGAAAGACGAACATCGAGCTGGCGCAGGCCGTGCCGGAATTCCGCGAGGCGCTGGAGCGCTGTGACCAGACCGACGCGGCGGCGTGGGAGTCGGGCCTGCCGTCGCGCACCGAAGAAGCGTTCCCGCGCGCGGAGGGTCCGCCGCGAACGTTCGACGTCATCAAGGTCCCCACCTACTACGCGGACGGAAGCCGCCGCGGGCTGGTCGTCGTCGCCCGAGACGTCACCGAGCGCAAGCGCGCCGCCGAGGAGCTCGCCCGTCGTACGGAGGAGCTGGAACGGCACGCGGCCGAATTGCAGCAGAGCCGGCGCATCGCGCTCAGCCTGCTGGAAGACGCGCAGGCGGCGCAGGCCAGCGCCCGGCAGGCCGAATGCGCGCTGCGCGAAAGCGAGGCGCAGTACCGGCTGCTCGCCGACCAAACCGACGACATCGTGAGTCTGAACAGCGCCAGCGGCGAACGCCTGTTCATCAGCCCCTCCATCGAACGGCTGACCGGCTGGACGCCCGAGCAGGCCCGCACGATGGACTGGCGCAAGTTGATCCACCCGCAGGACCTCCCGGCGGTGGACAAGGCGCGCGCTGCGAACCTGCGCGGCGAGCGATCGCAAGTCGATTTCCGTCACCGCTGTCGCAACGGCGAGTGGATCTGGCTGGAGCTCAAGGCGACGCCGGTGACCGATGCGAACGGCAAGGTCCGCCAGGTTCTCTGTACCTCGCGCGACATCACGCACCGCCGCCGGGCTGAGGAGCGCCTGCGGCTGGAGGAGTCGCGGTTGAAGGCGATGCTCGAGCTTGGACGCATGGCCGACACGCCGATGCAGGAGATCACCGACTTCGCCCTCGAGGCCGGCGTTCGGCTGACGGGCAGCAGCATCGGGTACCTGGCGTTCGTCAACGAGGACGAGTCAGTCCTGACCATGCACGCCTGGTCCAAGAACGCGCTCGCCCAGTGCCGCGTTCAGGACAAGCCCGTCGTGTACCCGCTCCAATCGACGGGCCTCTGGGGAGAAGCCGTCCGGCAGCGTAGGCCCGTCATCACCAACGACTACGCCGCCGACAACCCCTGCAAGCGCGGCACGCCCGAGGGCCACGTCGCGATCCGCCGGCACATGAACGTGCCGGTGTTTGACGGCGAGAAGATCGTGGCGGTCGCGGGTGTGGGCAACAAGGACACGGACTACGACGAAACCGATGCGCACCAGCTCACGCTGCTGATGGAGGGCATGTGGCGCGTGCTTCAGCGCAAGGAAGCGGACGAGAAGCTGCGTGCCGCGCACGGCTTGCAGCGCATCATCCTCGACACCGCCGCGACGGCCGTGTTCACCGTCGACCCTGAGGAGCGCATCACAAGCGTCAACCAGGCCTTCTGCGACATCACCGGCTTCGCGCCGGCCGAGGTCATCGGCCGTCACTGCCGCGTGCTCAAGGGCGATCCATGCGCGCACGGATGCGGCTTGTTCGACCCGGACCGCGAGACGCCCGTGTTCCGCAAGGAGTGCACGATCCACGCCAAGGACGGACGCCGCCTCACGATCATCAAGAACGCCAACCTGCTGCACGACGCGCACGGCCGCGTCACCGGCGCGATCGAGTCCTTCATCGACGTCACGGCGCTGGTCGAGGCCCGCGACACGGCCGAGCGCCACGCTACCGAGCTCCGCGACGCGAACCAGCAACTCGCGGAGGCCATCGCCCAAGCCCACGAGCTGGCCGAGAAGGCCGAGGCCGCCAGCCGCGCCAAGAGCGAGTTCCTGGCCAACATGAGTCACGAGATCCGCACGCCGATGACCGCCATTCTCGGCTACGCCGACTTGCTCCTGGAAGACGCGGACCTCCAGCGCGCGCCGGAGCGGCGCATCGACACCATCCGCACCATCCACAACAACGGCCAGCACCTGCTCCAGGTCATCAACGACATCCTGGACATCTCCAAGATCGAAGCCGGACGGCTGGAAGTGGAACGCGTCCGCACGTCGCCCGCGCAGCTCGTGGCCGACGTGCAGTCCCTCATGAAGGTGCGCGCCGCCGCCAAGTCTCTCGACCTCTCCGTCGAGTTCGACGGGCCCCTGCCCGAGGCGGTCGAGACCGACCCCACGCGGCTCAAGCAGATTCTCGTCAACCTGGTCGGAAACGCGATCAAGTTCACCGACGTAGGGCGCGTGCGCCTCATCACGCGCTACCTCGACCCCGCCGGCGCCTCTCCCGCGCCGCGAGCACCCGGCGCCCGCGCGCCCCACCCCAAGCTCCAGTTCGAAATCGTCGACACCGGAATCGGCATGACGCCCGAGCAGATCGGTAATCTGTTTCGCCCCTTCATGCAGGCCGACACCTCGATGACGCGCAAGTACGGCGGAACGGGCCTGGGCCTGTCGATCAGCAAGCGCCTGGCCGAGATGCTCGGCGGCACCATCACCGTCAACAGCCAGCCTGGCGCCGGCAGCACGTTCGTCGTCACCGTGTCCGCCGGCTCGCTCGAAGGCGTCGCGCTGCACCACAACCCGCGCGAACTCTTGACCCTCCAGCACGTATCCGTGCGCGACGACCGCGCCACGCCCGCCACCCTCGCCTGCCGCATCCTGCTGGCCGAGGACGGCCCGGACAACCGCCGCCTCATCAGCCACGTTCTCCGAAAGCGCGGCGCCCACGTGACCGTCGTCGAAGACGGCAACCTCGCCGTCCACGCAGCCCTCGCCGCCCAGCACACCAGCGAGCCTTTCCACATCATCCTCATGGATATGCAAATGCCCGTGATGGACGGCTACGAGGCCACCGCGCTGCTGCGCGCCAAAGGCTACCGCGGCCCGATCATCGCCCTGACCGCGCACGCCATGGAGTCCGACCGCGCCAAGTGCCTGGCCGCCGGCTGCGACGACTACGCCAGTAAGCCGATCGACACGGCGGCGCTGGTTCGCATGATCAGCCGGCACGTGGAAGCGCTCGGGCGGGACGCCGCTTTGCCGCACGCGACGGAATCAGCCGCCGGCGGTGCGCTTGGCGAAGCGGACGCGCGCGGCGAGTCCCCGGAGACGCGCGCCGAGTTGGCAGACACGGGCACCGAATCGGCGGGCACGCGCGCCGAGTTCGTGGAAACGCGCCCTGAGCCGGCGGCACTGCGCGACGCCGCATTCCTGGCCGGGCTGCCGCAACAGGTCGAAGCGCTGAGCGCCGCGCTTGCTGGGCAGAGTATCGACGAGCTGGCGCGTATCGCCGCACAGCTCCGCGCCGCGGCCGAGGGATCGGGCCTGCCGGCTCTCCGCGACGCGGCCAGCGACGTCGAGCACGGCACGGAAGAGCCTTCGGATCTCGCGGCGCTTAGCGCGTCGGTCGCGCACCTCGTGGAACTGTGCCGGCAGGAGCTGCGCCGCGCCGCGCCGCGCGACGCCACGCCGTCCGAGCAGCAGGCTTAGGCGGCACGAACGCCGACCGGCACGCGCCAACTGTGCCGTCGGTCGGATTCGCGGTCTCCGACTGCGGACTGACTGTCGGGCCCCTGCACGGAAGTACGGAGCGCGGCTCGCCACTTCCGTGGCGGGTTCGGAGGTCTTGCGGCGGAGCCGCGTATTCTTCCGGGCGGTGCTCAGATCGCATTCAGCCCCACGCTCAGGTCCGCCACCAGGTCCTGCCGGTCCTCCAGCCCCACGCTCAGGCGGATGCCCCCGGGCGTCACGCCGCGCTCGATCTTGACCTCCGGCGGAACGGCGGCGTGCGTCATGCTGTAGGGGCACTCGATCAGCGTCTTGATCTGCCCCAGCGAGACCGCCAGCGTGATGCAGTACGATTCGCGCGCCACCCAGTCCATCAGCGCCGCGCCCTTGGCCCCGTCCGGCGTCTCGTCCTTCAGCACGAAGTACACCATCGAACCGGGGGCGAAGTTGCCGTTCTCGTCGCGCATCTGGCGCTGGGCGAGCTCGCGCTGCGGGAACGAGACCAGCCCGGGATAGCGCACCTCCTGCACCTTCGGGTGCTTCTCCAGGAACTCCGCCACGTAGCGAGCCGACTTCTGATAGTTCGTCATCCGCGTCGCCAGCGTCGGCAGGCCGTACACCAGGGTCTGCCACGCGGCCTTCGGCGAGAGCGAGCCGCCCCAGTCCTTGCGGTACATGATCAGCGCGTCGTGCAGCCATTTCGGACCGATCACCACGCCGCCGATGTCCGTCCCGAACCCGCCGATGCTCTTGGTCAACGAGTGGCATACCACGTCGGCGCCCAGCTCGATCGGCCGCTGGCAGAACGGCGACGCGAACGTGTTGTCCACCACGATGCGGATGCGCTCCGACGGCGGTCGCCGATGGTTCAGCTCGTCCACCACCTTGCGCACGGCCGCGATGTCGATCAGCGTCATGTCGGGGTTTACCGGCGTCTCGAAGTACACGACGCGCGTGCCGGCGTCGGCGGCCTGGCGGATCGCCGCGGGGTCGGTCATGTCCACCAGCCGCGCCTCCATCTGGTAGCGCGGCAGCCAGACCGTGAACAGCGAGTAGGTGCATCCGTACAGGATGCGGTGGGCCACGAGGTTCTCTCCGGATTTCATCAGCGTGGCGACCGCGGCGCTGATGGCGCTCATGCCGCTGGCGAAGCACAGGGCGCACTCGCCGCGCTCGGCTGCGGCCAGGTTCTCCTCGAGCATCCCGCGCGTCGGTTCGTCGAGCCGGTCGTAGATGTAGATCGGGTGCTGTGGGACGTTCTCCAGGTCGGTGTGCGCGAACTCCATGAAGCCGCGCGCCCCGCGCGCCGCGGAATCCAGCCGGAACGTGGCGCTGGCGGTGATCGGCGGCACGACGTGGTGGTTGTAGTCCCACTTCTCGCTGAAGCTCTTGCCGTGGATCATGCGCGTCCGCATGCGGCGCTGCTCCTCGCGGCTCGGCAGTTTGGGGTCCCCCTGATGCATGGCGTGTCTCCCGATTGAGGTTCGCAGTAAGCGCGTTCGCCCGTATTTTCGCGTGCCGGCGGGGGAATGGGAATCGCCTGGCGCCGCGTTCCCATCGTCCGCCCGCGCCAGGATCGTAACGCGTAGTAACACGTAGCGCAAAGCTCCGCTTTGCGCCGCTTTGATTCGCAACCGACGCAAACCAGAGGTTTGCGCTACGGCTACGGCGCGACGGCGCGACGGCGCGACGCGAAGCGCAACGTTCCGCTCCGCTCCGATTTTCAACCGACGCAAACCAGAGGTTTGCGCTACGGCTACGGCGCTACGACGCGACGCGAAGCGCAACGTCCCGCTCCGCTCCGATCTGCAACCGACGCAAACCAGAGGTTTGCGCTACGGCTACGGCGCGTCGCGCGATGGCGGCGTACGCTGCAACCCTTGCCCGCCACGCCACGAACTGTTTCCAGGCTCAAAACGCCCCATCGTGCAACCGCGGGAGACGCCTCCCGTACAAGGAAGCGGCCGCAAGCGCGCGGCCGGAGGGGCGACCGGAGGGGCGACCGGAGGGGCGACCGGAGGGGCGACCGGAGAAGTGGCCGCAAGAGCGCGACCGGAGAAGCGGCTGGAGGAACGGCTGGAGGAGGTGTCACGATGAACGTCGCCTGTATAGGAATCATCGTTTGCTTGATGGCTACTGCCTCTTCAGCCGCGGCGGGCGTCGGACCGACGCCCGCCGACGGACCGGCGTTCGCCTTCGCCCAGGCGCCGCCACCCGATGCGCCGCGCCCAGCGCCCCCTCCGCCCCGCGAGGACGCGCGGCGTCCCCATCCGCCGGCCGACGTCGACCGGCCCGCGCCCGCTCCGCCGCCAGCCGTGCGGATGGAAGGCACGATCTACGAGCTTACGCTGGGCGAGACGGAGGCGCTGTCGCTCGACGCGGCGCGCCTGGCGCGTGAGTTCCCGGTGCTCGAGGCGTTCGATGTGGAGATGCGCCGACTGGGCACGGCGCGCGTTCTCTACCGGCTGGACCAGGGCGTGATTCTCGACGGCCGCCGCGAGGTGCGCATCGTGTCGGACCAGCCATACGCATCGGGGTTTTCGGCCGCGCCCGGCCGAAAAGCGTCGTCCGCGCCGTCGGACGCCGTCAGCACCAGCATCGCGCGGCAGAGGATCGGCGCGGAGTTCCGAATCGACGGGCGCTGGCATCTGGATGGAGAGGTCCCCGCGCTGGTGCTGGAGCTGGTGCTCGACCTTTCCGAAATGACCGACAGCCCGGTGAGTCTCGCCGACGTCCAAGTGCCCGTGTTCCGCATGATGTCGCAGCAGTATTCCGGCCGAGTCCGCTTCGGCGAGCCGATCGTCCTGCTGACCGTGGACGGAGCGCACCACGACCAATCCGCGCGGGCCGTCGCCTACGTGACGCGCCTCGTGTTCCACTCGAACTGACCCTCGTTGCCAGAGCGCAGTAACGCCGCGGGCCGTGGGACTGCCTCCCCCTGCGACCCGCGGCGGCGCCGTTTCGCCGCCCGCGCTGGCGCTGGGCGTATAATCGGCTTCGCGACCGATTTTCGCCTCGTGGGGAGCCGCCATGAGCGACCAGCGACGCCTGCGGGAGCTGCTGCGGACGCGCCACGCGTTTGTGAGCATCTCGACGTTCGAGGAAGACTACGCGCTCGAGGTCGTACGCGACACCGTCCTGGGACTGGGTCGCTCGCTGCTTTTGTGGACCGCCGGAAAGGGGCTGGTGGACGGCTTGATCGCCGGCGTGCCGCCCGTGCCGAACACGGAGAATCCGGCCGAAGCGCTGCGCGCGTTTGCCGCGCGGGACGCCGGCGTGCTGGCGGCGCTCGACCTGGCGCCCCACCTGCAAAACGCGGTCGTGCACCGCGCGCTGCGCGACGCGATCCAGTCCTGCGCCGCGTCGGACAAGCGGCTGATCCTGATCGACCATTCCGATTCGTACCCCGACGTGATCCGCAGCTACGCCACGCCGTTCGATCTGTCGCTGCCGAACGACGAGGAACTGGAGCGCATCGTCCGTGCCACGCTGCGGACCGCGAACCGCGAGCACCCGATCGCGATCGACATTCCGCGCGGAGGGTTCGACGCGATCCTTCAGAACCTGCGCGGACTCACCCGCCGCCAGGCCGAGCGCGTGATCCTCGACGTGGTCAGCGACGACCGCCGCTTCGACGAGGCCGACGTGCAGCGCGTCATCGCGGGCAAGCGGCGGCTGCTCCAGCAGGAAGGGGCGCTGCGGTTCATCGAAAGCCCCGCCTCGCTGGACGAGATCGGCGGGCTGCGGGCGCTCAAGGCCTGGCTTGCGGCGCGGCAGAATTCCCTCTCGCGCGAGGCGGCCGAGTTCGGTCTCGAGCCGCCGCGCGGCGTGCTGCTGCTGGGGGTGCAGGGCGCCGGCAAGAGCCTGTGTGCCAAGGCGATCTCCGCCGCCTGGCATCGGCCGCTGATGCGGATGGACGTTGGGGCGCTATACGACAAGTACGTCGGCGAGTCGGAGGCGCGGCTGCGGCTGGCGCTGCGCCAGACCGAGCAGATGGCGCCGGTGGTGCTGTGGATCGACGAGATCGAGAAGGGCTTCGCGTCGGCCGCGTCGCAGAGCACCGACGGCGGCCTTTCGAAGCGCATGTTCGGCGCGCTGCTCACCTGGATGCAGGACCACGACGCGCCGGTTTTCGTCGTCGCCACGGCGAACGACATCGAGGCGCTGCCGCCGGAACTCTTGCGCAAGGGGCGCTTCGACGAGATTTTCTTCGTGGACCTGCCCTCGCCCGGGGTGCGGGCGGAGATCTTCGCCATTCACTTGCGCAAGCGCGGCCGCGACCCGTCCGCGTTCGACCTGCCGGCGCTGGCCCGGGCGGCCGACGGGTTCAGCGGCGCGGAGATCGAGCAGGCGATCGTGGCGGCGTTGCACGAGGCCTTCGCGTTCAGGCACGCGGTGGACACGGAGTCGGTCCTCGCGGCGGTGCGGGCGTCGCCGCCGTTGTCGCAGACCATGCGTGAGCGCGTCGACGCGCTTCGAGCCTGGGCGCGGGGCCGCTGTGTGCCGGCGGACTGAGGGCCGGCGTCCGGGCCGCGGCTGGCGACACAACGCAGGCGAATCACCGCCCAACCACTCACAATCTGCGTGGAAGCCATCGGAAATCACACCACTTTGGTATTGGTTCCACGGATTAATCACCGCCGGGTGCACGGCGATTCGCCCCCCTCTTCGCCGGCATTGCTACTGAATGGCTCCGGCGAAGCCGCGCACCGGGACTTGCCCCGACATCCGGCCTCTCACCTAGACTAATGCCCGGACGGGCCGCAGTTTCTAGGTGCCTGCGCGCGATGCAGCGCTGTTGACTTGAGCCACGACCGTAGTCGGGCGGCGAATCGAGCGGATGTCGCCACTCCAATCTTCCCACTCGCTCGTGGCCAGGGCTCCGGTTGGCGCGATCTCGTGCACGGTCTTAT
>JABRWC010000066.1:0-9776 GCA_039961675.1 Phycisphaerae bacterium | reverse complement strand
GTGGAAATTCTGATCGCCCTGATCCAGAGCATCGAGGTGCACAGCGGTGCCGAGGTGGGCGGCAAGACGCCCGACCTGAAGTCGACCATCCAGCGCGGCTTTATCGCCCGCGAGCAGGAGCTTACCAAGCAGAAACAGCGCGAGACGGCCGAGACCAAGGCCGCGCTCGCCGCCGCCCAGGCGCAGATCGACGTGGCACGCGAGCAGATCAACGCCGAGACGCGCAAGAAGGTCGCCGAGCTGATGGCCGAGGGCGAGAAGCGCTCCGAGGAGATCGCCGCGCAGCGCGATCTCGAGGTGGCGCGGATCGAGCGGCAGATCGCGCAGCTCGACGCCGAGCAGACGCGCGTCCTGGGTACGGCCCGCGCCAGCGTCGAGGAGCTCAAGAACGCGGCCGAGGCCGCCGGCAAGCAGATGCTTGTTTCCGCGTTCGGCGCCGGGCGCGCATACAACCTGTACACGTTTGCCGAGAAGTTCGCGCCGGAGAGTGTGCGGCTGATCTTCGCCGGGGAGGGGACGTTCTGGACGGACCTGAACCGGCTGCAAGACGTGGCGGCGATGGAATTGCTCAAGTCTGCGGGCAAGACGGAGGAGGCCGCAGGGGGGGCGGAAAAGGCGGAACGGCCGTAACGCCGGATTCTCGGCGATGGTCATTCTGAGCGGAGCGTCAACGAAGCAACGTATCGCCGCTCCGAATTTCCATCGCGGTGCGCGAACGGCTTGCACGATGCGCCGGAGACGCTTCGGTCGCCTGCCGCGATTCTAACAGTCCGCTGAAGAAACGGTCCGCCCATTGGGGGACCGGCCTCCAGGCCGGTCTTGGAAACCATTTGGTGTGCGCTCCCGCACTTATGCAACGGACAGCCAACGGTGACCGTCAAGGCGCGCGTGCGACGCGCGGCACGGTCGTCAACGCATCCGGCACTCCGCGGTGCAAGCGTGTGGGCGGCCCGGCTGCGCGGCGGTGGTGCGCCCGGATGGGGCGTGTGCGTGTCTTGCTCAGCCGCCCGAAGTCGTATCGCCGCTCGATCCGCTTGTCGTCGTGTCGGTGGTGGTCGGCGTCGTGCCGCCGTCGGTCGTACCACTGCTGTCGTCCGCACCGAGATCGAATACAGCGAACGCCCCGTCAACGATTCCCTGGAGGAGCGCACTGACTCCGCTTTGCAGGCTCGAGCTCGCGGCGCCGCGAAACGCGGTCCACGCCTCGTCTTCATTGCAGCCCGGAAGCGCCACGCACGCCAGTGCGGCCAGCGCAGCCATTGCGCGGCAGGCGCGGTTCGTGCGGCCCATCGACGGGAAAACCGGCGTGTGCGTCAGTTCGTTGCGCATCATAAGCTCCATTCACTGCGCTGCTTGCGGCCGCGTGCAATACAACGGCGGCCAGCCGGGGCACTCTCGATGCACGCGGCGTGCCAGCGCTTCATCGGCGTCGAACGGGGCGGGGGTGCAGCCCTGCCGGGAATTGCGAGGTACGAATGGCGAATAACGAATTGCGACAGTTTGCAGCCCGTCGATTAACTCGTGGCGCGGGTATTCAACCGGAGATTCCGCCGGGTGGATCTTGATGCCACTCCGGTTCGCGTGCCGTCTACAACGGACTGCTAGACGGGAGCTCGGGCGTGCGGCCGCTTCGGCGCGTCGTCGCACAAGCGAGTCCCTCAGCGTCGCCTCGGACGGGCGTGAGCGGGGATGTACCTCGTCGGGGCGCGGCAGCACGCAGTTCAGGTCAGCAGCACGCGATTCACGAGCTGGAGCGCCTTGCGCAGCAGCGTCAACCCGAGCGGTTCCGGCCGGCCCGGAAAGCGGACCTCTCCCGTCATGCCGCACCGCAGCGGGACGTCCGCCGGTTCGAGCACGATCGTCAGCTCGAAGTACGGCGCGGTCGTCGTCCCCGCGCCGTCGCGCACAATGATGTCGCCGCCGCCCTGGGCCGTCAGCGGCGCCAGATTGACGGTCCGGCCGCCGGCCGGCGTAATTCGCCGTACAAACCCGCGCAGCGGCCGCCCCGTAAGGCCCACGGCGCGGAATTCGACGGCGTCGCCGACGCGCGGCGCGGCCGCGGCGACCTGCTCCTGCGTAAGCAGCGCGCGGGTCTCCCAGGCGCCGGAGACCATTGTGGCGATCGGCGCGCCCTCGGGGACGAGGCGGCCGATCTCCGCTTCGCTCAGGCATTGCACGACCTCGCCGGCATCGACGCCCACGAGCGACAGGGCGTCGATTTGCTCCTGGCGGCGGCGCAACTCGCGCGCGTACGCGTCGGCGCGGAGCTGCTCCTGCCGCGAGCCGGCGGGATCTACGGTCAACAGTGCGTCGCGCTTGATTTCCGCGGCCTCGAGCCGACTGCGTGCCTCGAGAATCCCGTCTTGGAGCGTGTCGTTGGAGAGCCGTGCGATTGGTTGGCCCGCGCGGACGGCCTCGCCGGGAGCGACGTGCACGGACTCGACGAAGCCGGACGCTTCGAGCCGGAGCACCTGCTCGCGCTCGCGGCCGACGACCGCCGCGGCGTACACGTTCACCGGCATGGGCAGCACGACGACGCCGAGTGGAACCCCGAGAATGAGCAGCGCACCGACGGAGGCTGCACGGACCCGCACGGGCGCCGTTTCCGGCGCGGTGCAGAGGTAGGCCACCGCGGAGCGCAGCGACGAAACGGCGCGGCTGCCGACAGCCAGAACTCCCGCTGCGAGGCCGAGCCATCCGAGCTTGAACGACAGTACGGCGGCGATGCCGAGGGTCACGGTCGCCATGTAAACCGCGGCGGCGGCGCCGAAGGCCAACAGGAAGACGCTCATGCCGGGGCTTGTTTCCGAGCGCTTGGCGAGCGGGACGCCGAGGATCCGGCGTTTGACGAACTCCCGGACGGATTGCAGCGAGCGTGCCCGGAGGTTGGGCAGTTCGAGCAGGTCGCTGAGGATGTAGTAGCCGTCGTAACGCATGAGCGGGCTGATGTTGAACAGCACGGTGACCGCGCTGGCGAGGAAGATCACGTTGTAGGCGACGGAGTTGAGCAGGCCGGGGCTGGTAGCGCTCCAAACGAAGACCGCCAATGCTGCGACGATCGATTCGAAGTACATCCCCGCCAGGCAGATTACGATTCGCTTCCACTTGTCGGGCAGGCTCCAGGAGCCGGTGGCGTCGACGTACGCGCAGGGCGTGCCCAGGATCAGGTACGCGCCCATCTCGGGTACGTGCACGCCGAAGCGCTTGCACGCATAGGCGTGACCGAATTCGTGGATCGTCTTCAGCACGACGAGCGTAACCCACATCAGCGGCAGGTTTCGCGTGGCCAGAATGCCGTTCAGCGGCTGGAACAGCTCCGGACCGCGCGAGGCGGCGACGACGACGGCCGCGCCCGCGAGCACGACCCAGGCGGCCAGCGCCCAGACCGTGAACAGGGGACGGAATGGTGCTTGCGTGCGATCGAGGAACGCATCCGGATTCCAAAGCGGGATCTGAAGGAAGAGCAGGCTTCGAAAACGCTGACGGCGGCGCGACTCGCGCCGTGCGGCAAAGCGCCGATAGAGCAGCGTTTCGTCGGAAACCGGCAGTTGCAGGAACCCGAGCCGGTGAAGAGAAAAGACAAACTCGTAGTACGCCTCCTCCTGCTGCTGCGTGGCGCGGGTCTCGCGGACGAGCTCGCCGAAGATGTCGCCCAGCGTGCGCGAGGCGTCGATCCGCACCAGGACCTCGTAATCCTCCGGGCTGAACTGGTGGCTCTGGAACGTGAGCGGGTCGCGGACGACGTAGCTGGGCCGGCCGCGGAACACGTGCCGGGAGACCTCGAGATCCGCGCGTAGGCCGACGCGCACGGATCGCAGCCGCTGCGCCAACGACGCGCCGGTTGTCCCGCCCGGTTTCATAGCCAGAAATTCGCCCGCAGGTAGTCGATGACGCGATGCGCCGCGAGCCACCATACCGGCCGCGGCCCGGCCTCAATGCGGGCCACGCCTTCCATGCCGGGCCGCAGCCAGTCCGATTCCAGCGAGACCTCCGCCTCGGCGATGAAGACGCTGCGGCCTTCGCGCGCCTCCGACTTCGGCGCGACCCGCGCGATGCGCAGCGCGCGCGGCTGCTCCGGCCGGGCCTGATCGACGTACGCGCCGGGCTGTCCGATGAGAACGTCCGCCGCGGCGTATTGCGGAAGTTCCACCTCGACGCGCCAGTCGGACAGCGGCGCGACTTCGAAGCACGGCTCCCCCATCCGCAGCGCGCCGCCGACGCGCTGCCGCAGGTCGCCCGCGACGACAATTCCGTCGATCGGACTGCGGATACGCGAGCGCTCGATCCGGCTCTCGACGATCTGAAGCCGGGTGCGCAGAAGTCGCTCGTTTGATTCGGCCAGGGCCGCGTCCACCGGAGAGCGCTCCGCCATGGCGCGGAGCCTCTCGTGCTCGGCGACCGCGAGCTGCGCCTGGATTTCGGCCTGCTGGAGTTCGAGCTCGCGGCGATCCAGCTCGCATAGGACGTCCCCGGCGCGGACGCGCTCGCCGGCGACGACTCGCGCGCTGGCCAGGATCCCGTCGAACGGCACGCTGACATGGCGCGCTTTCGCGGGCGCCAGCACGCAGGGGGCCGTGATGCGATACGGAAGCGTCCCGAAGGCGACCCAGGCGGCCAGCGCAACCGCGACCGCAATCGCCACCTTGCGACCGGCCTTGCCCGGCTGAAGGAGCGCGGCGAGCGCGGCCTTCGTGCTTTCGCACGCGTGCGCGAGTACGCCGCGCGTCGCGCGACGCAGGAGCAGCAGGGCCGGCGCGTAGGGGGAGACCGACTTTTGAATGCGCTCAATCTCGTCGGCGCGGAACGGACGATCCGGTGCGCGGCGCAGGCTGAGGATCGCCGCGATCCGCGGGCCGGCGAACAGCGGGATCGAGACCACGGACGCGCCGCCGGCGGCCTCGCTCCAGGCTCGATGCAAACGGTGCGCGCCGGCCATGCTGTCGGCGCCGATGGATGCCGGGCTGGACCAGGCGATGAACGCGCCGTGGTCCAGGCATTCCTCCATCGCCGACCGGATGCGGGCGGCGCCGGGGCTGTTGTGCCGCACGTCGTCCAGGCCGGAGATCGAGAGAATCCGGACGCGCTGGCGCTGGGCCAGCGAGAGCGCCGCCTGGTCGCACTTCAGCCGGGCACGCAAGGCGTTCGTGATGTTGAACGCCAGTTCCTCCATGGTGGAGAAACCAGCGGCGCGCCCAATCGACTCGTCCGGTGCGGTCGTGGCAGGCGGGGGACCAGCCGGCGCCCCCAAGTGGCCGGCGGCGTATGAGATCATCGCGGCCAGCGATTCGACGAACGCCACGCGCGGGCGCGCGTCCGTCTCGTCCACGGGAAATATCATCGCCAAGGCGCCGATCGACGCGCCCTCCGGGCTGAAGAGCGGCGTCGAGACCAGGCACATGCGAAGTTCGGCGCCGCGCGCCCCCAGCAGCGTAGCGCGGACACGCCGTTCGGATAGCCCCTCGGTCAGGTGCCGCTGCACGCGCGCTTTCCACAGCGCGGGGTCGCCGGGGCCGAAGTGGCATTCATCCTGGAGCACCTCAGAACCCAGTGCGACATGCAGAACGGCGTAGGGGCTGGCGCAGATCCTGGCCACGCAGCGCAGCGCCCGCCCATAGAAGGCGTGTTGCGAAGCGCTGGAGCGCGCGAGTTGAATCAGCTCGGCGTAGACGCCGCGCGGCGCCGGCTGCTCGGCTTCCGCCGCTCTGGGTAGCGAAGCTGTCGGATTTCGCGTCGGCACGGATTCGGGGCCTCGTCGGTGGTGCGGGCGCTAGGTCAGCTCGTCGCCCTCGGCGACGCTCAGGTTCTCAGGCAGGGCAACGGGCGAAAAGAACGCGAAGCCGGACTCGTACGCGTCTTCCCGCAGCAGACTGCAACGAACGCAGCGCGCGTAGGTCAGCGGCAGGTCGAGCGTCTGGCGGTCGAACTCCAGCAGGTACACGTCTCCCACGCGCAGCGGGACCGGGGCGAGCACACGGCAGCCCCCCTCGGATAGGTCGCCGGTTACGCACTGCGCCTTGAACTTGAGACGCTCGCTCGCGTTGCCGGGCCGCAGCGTGACGCGCGCCTTCACCGCGATGCGGAAGTGCAGGCGGCGGCGCGCAATCTCGGCGGGCGTGTTCCGCTCCAGCTCCTGGAGCATGTCGAACCCGCGTCCCGCGTCGAAAAGGTCGGAAGGTCGGTCCTGCTCGAACATGGTGACCTCGCGCTTGGCGCCGCCGGGGCGGCCTACGGACCCACGCCGCACGCCGTCGGCGCGCCGCTGGCCGCCGCGGTCGGCCCGCTCGGAAATTCCACGAGCACCTTCATGCCGGCGATCCAGACATTGTCCGGGTTTGACACGTCTAGCTTGAGACGCAGCGTCTGACTGGCCGGGTCGGCGACCTGGCTGGCCAGCGTGACGCTCGCGCTGCGCGACGGCCATTGGTCGTCCGCGGGGCGGACCGTGACGCTTGCGCCGGGGCGTACGAATCGCGCAAGTTCAAGCGGGCAGTCGGCGACGACGGTCAACGGGTCCAGCAGCGCAAGGGTGACGATCGCCTCGCGGGCTTCGACGGTCTCGCCGACCTCCTTGTGCTGCTCGGCGACGTAGCCGGCGAACGGAGCGCGCAGTCGCAGCAGATCCAGAAGCTGGCTTTGCAACACGAAGTCCTGCCGGTCAAGCTGCTGTTCGGACTGGGCCAGGGACCAGCGAAGCCGGGCGGAGTCGGCGTCCGCCTGCGCCTGGCGGATCTCGTGCGCCGCCGCCAGCGACTCGCCCCGCAGTTGTTCCAGACGCTCCAGGACACCAACCGCGCGTTCGTACTCGACGCGACCCAGTTCAATTTTCAGGCTGCACTCGGCCTTCAGCTTCGCCAGCAGAACGCGCGTCTGCTGCGCATCGTCATCGAGCACCGCAATGAGGTCGCCCGCCGCCACGTACTGCCCTTCGCGCGCCACCAACTCCTTGATCCGCCCCGTCTGCGGGACGGCCAGAAGCGCCTTGCGCGACGGCGTCGTCAGCCCGGGAATGGCCCGCGCGGCGGTCGCGCCGGGCTTGTCGTCGGGGCCTCCGGCTGCAACCGGTAAGCACAGCCATGCGGCGAAAGACAGTGCGGCCCAGAATCGCGCCCGGCGCAAAGGGCTGGATCCTCGCACAGGAACTGTCACGACATCCCCCGAACGCGCGGGACTCCACAGCGCTCCGATCGGCGGAGGCGCTACGCCGCGCTGCGATGCGTCTAAATCGACACGACTCATGTCTCTGTTCACTTGCGCTTGACGTTCGCATCCTTCCTATCGGCCGTGTCCACGGTGCTCTCGTGCGCGCTATCCACGGTTCCCGCGCGGCCGCGCAAAAGACCCCAGAGCGCCGCGAGCCAACCGCTCTGTGATGGCGCGTGCGTCGCGGCGACGGGCTCCTCGAATCGGGACTGTGGCGCACGCGCGGTCTCCGGCGTGTCCGCCGGCCCGCGCTGCGCAAAGCGCTCGAAGCGGCGTGACGTGTCCGTCGTCTGGTCGGAGCCTCGCGGGCGCGCCTCGTCCGTACTCGTCGACGGCTCGTCGATCGGCCGCACCCACACCGGCTGACCCGGCTCGAAGTGCGGGCGGCCGCGCTCATCGACGCCGGCCAGGTCGAGCGGCACCTCGTCGAACGCCGCGCCGTCGCTAGACATCGAACTGGCGGCCGCGCGCCCATCTGAGGTCGCCGGAGGCCGCGTCCATGCTAGATCGAGCTCGGTTTCCGCTGCGCTGTCGGCTTCCGCGACAAATGCGCCACCAGGAATCACGCCGCTGTCTCCAAGCAGCGATTCGGAAAGGCGTTCGACTTCGAGCTGCGCGGCAGCCGCGGCTTCCTGAAGGTCGACGTCGGCGCGGTCATGGGCGTCGAGTACCTGAATCTCTTCGCCGCCGTCCCATTCCAGTTCCCCGCCTGCCGCCGTTGCGCCGTCGGTGAGGTCGCGGCGGGGATTGATGACCGCACGCGGCTCGGAATGTGACGGATTGGCAACGGCGTCAGACGACGGTGCGGATGGCGTTGACGCTGCGGGAGCAGCCTGCGTCGGCGCCGCGGGCGCGGAAGCGGTCGAAGCGACGGTCACGCCGGACACGCTTGAGGCCGCGCCGTCCCGGTCGGCGCCAGCCGCCGAGTCCGTCGCGGCGGAATCCGCCGGTTCAACCGTCTCGGGCGAGGGCTGCGGCGGCGCGGATGCTGGCGTCGCAGGCGGCGGCGCGGCGCCGGCTGTGCTCGGTGCGGCGGCGACACGCACCGAAACGGTGTCTACGCTCGTCGCGCTTCCGTCGGAGACGCGCAGCTCGAAGGTCAGGTCTGTATTGGCGACGCCCTCGGGCGTGGTGAACGTCGGGTTCGGCGCGTGCGGATCGCTGAGCTGCACCGTCGGGCCGGCGGTCTGCACCCACTCGTAGGTGAGGTCCTGGTTCTCGGCGTCCGCGGCCGTGGCGTTGAGCTGGACCTGGGCGTTCTCGTCCACGGTCAGGTCCGGTCCGGCGTCGACGGCGGCGGCGTCATCGATCGGTGTCACGCTCACGGCGAACTCGGCCGGCGCCGACCAGTCCTCGCCGTCGAAGGCCCGGAAGCTGAATGACGTCGCGCCGTGCCAGTCCGCGTCGGGTGTGAACTGGAGCCGTCCCTCGGCCGCCTGCTCCGCTGAGATAATCGTGCCCGCCGCGACCGCCTGACCGTCAAGCGTCAGCGTTCCGTTCTCCGGAAGCGACTCGACTCGGAAGCTCTCCACCGTGTCGCCGGTGTTCCGGTCCGACGCGCTCAGCCGAATGGTCGCCGGGGTGTCTTCGTCAACCGTGACGCTGCCGGTGATTCCGACCGGCGGATCGTTGTACGACGCCTTCAGCGCGCCGTCCGCAAACAGAACCGTCTCCATGCCGCTGTGCTCGATGCGGAACGAGCGGCCGTCTCCCATCTCCACCGTGATCTGGCCGGCGCGGATGGTCACGTCCGACGAGCGGTACTGGCTCAGGTCGATGGTGTCACGGCCCGGACCGCCGTCGAAGGTGTACACGTCGCCGTCGCGTGGATCTTCGACGCGGAACGTGTCGTCGCCCTCGCCGCCAGCACCCACGTCATCGCCGCCGCCGGCAATGAGCAGATCGCGACCCGCGCCGCCGTCAAGGAAATCCCGGCCGGCCCCGCCGTCGAGCACGTCGTTACCGGTGCCGCCGACGAGTCGGTCGTCGCCCTCGCCGCCGACGAGCTTGTTGACGTTGCTGTTGCCGGTAAGCGTGTCGGCGCCGGACGTGCCGGTGAAGACGACGCCCTCTAGGCTCGGGCTGAGCGCGCGGATCTGGTCATGCGTGAGCGCGTCGCGCTGCGCCGCGGACATCGTGTTGAACCAGTTTGCATTCGGAATGCTCGTCATCTGGGCGCCCGTCAGATCGCTGATGCGGTCCACGGGAACATAGCGGAAATCGGTGTAGGGCAGCTTTTCGATCTGGGCGTCGGTGAGGAACTCGCGCTGCTCGGCGGTGAGGTAGCCGATGCTGATTTTCGCGGTGTCGAGCGCCTGAACCTGCGTTTCGTCGAGCGAAGCGCGTGCGTCGGCCGACAGGGTTGCGAACCAGTTGCTGTTCGGAATCGAGGCGACCTGCTCGGGCGTCAGGTGGTCGACGCCCTCGGCCGAGAGATAGCGGAAGTCGGTGTAGGGCAGCTTCTCGATCTGGGCGTCGGTGAGGAATTCGCGCTGGTCGGCGGTGAGGTAGCCGATGCTGATTTTCGCGGTGTCGAGCGCCTGAACCTGCGTTTCGTCGAGCGAAGCGCGTGCGTC
>JABRWC010000065.1:0-17091 GCA_039961675.1 Phycisphaerae bacterium | reverse complement strand
AACCTGTATTGGGGGACCGGTCTCCGACCGGTCTTCTACTCTGAGCCAACCTGCATTGGGGGACCGGTCTCCGACCGGTCTTCTATTCTGAGCCAACCTGTATTGGGGGACCGGTCTCCGACCGGTCTTCTGCTCTGAGCCAACCTGCATTGGGGGGACCGAGCCTGCCCCCGCGAAAGCGGGGAGCCTGCCCCCGCGAAAGCGGGGGAACCCTTTCTCCACGGCCTGGATTCCGGCCTTCGCGGGATTGACGGCAACTCCCGATCGCCGCCCGCTTGTCCATCCCGCGCCCCGCTCACTCACGGTCGCGGCTCGGCTGGGTTGAGGCTCGAAACCTCGGGCACGGGGGCCCAACACTACTGCGGAACCGGCTCGAACCGGATGGTCTGGACGCAGGTCGTGACGTTGCCGCTCGAGTCTGAAATGAACCAGGTTCGAGTGATCTCCAGCGGGCACACCTCCCCCACGACGACGTCATCGTAGGTGATCGTCGGCGGGCTGGCGTCGCACACGTCATACGCCTCGGGCTTCGTGAGCGGGATCGGGTCGATCGGCGTCTGCGGGTCGCCGAATTCCAAGTCGAACGGATTCACCGGCGTGCCATGCGCCGATGGGTTCCCCGGCTCCCCGAAGTACTCGTACAGGCACGGCCGCGTGATGTCCGGGGGACACGTGACGACCGGCGGCGTCAGGTCCGCGATGAAGATGTGCTGCTCGCAGGACGCCGCATTGCCGCACGAGTCCGTCGCGGTCCAGGTGCGGATCAGCTCGCCGCCGCGCGCGTCCGCGGGCCGGTCTTCGTAGACGATCTCCGGCGTGGCGTCGCAGGTGTCCTGGGCCGTCGCGAGGCCGGTGAACTCGGGCGAGGTCGGGCTTTGGCAGTCGATCGTGATGTCCGGCGGGCAGAGAAGTTCCGGCGGAGTCGTGTCGGAGATTCGGACCGTCTGCGAGCACGTGCTGCTGTTGCCGCAATCGTCCGTCGCGGTCCAGACGCGCGTGATGGCGCTCGGGCAGCCTTCCGCCGGCTGGTCCTCGAACGTGAGCGTCACGTCGCTGTCGCAATCGTCGCTCACATCCGGTTGACCGGGGACCGCCGCGTCAGCCGGCTGATCGCATGCCGCAGTGACGTCGGCGTCGCAGACGATCGTCGGCGGCGTCACGTCCTGAACCGTGATGAGCTGTTCGCACGAGTTGCTCAGGCCGCAGGAATCGGTGACCGTCCAGGTTCGGCGGATTGTGATCGGGCACGAGCCTTCGCGCGCGTCGCTGAACGTCACGCTGGGGTTCGCATCACACTCGCTGGTCGCCGACGCAAACCGGGTGATCTCCGGGTCGGCGCTCGCCGTGCAGTCGATCGTCACCGGGGCCGGGCAGACGAGCACCGGCGGGTTGGGCGGCGTTTCGCTGAGGATAAAGATGACCGTGTCGCCGTCCTGGAATTCGGCGCCGAACACGTACTCCTGCTGCCGCTGCTGCAAGGTCGAGTTCTTGTCGAGCCACTCCGCACTGACCACCACCCGGTCCGCAGTGTCCGGGCCGATAACCAGCGTGTCGGCCCCGGCGGGGAGCTGGCGCGCGGCTTCGTGCACCGTGGCGCCCAGAACTTCCATGACGATACGGGTTTGCGCAGTCACGCTGGTCTCGTTGACCAGGCGGACTCGGATCGTGCCCGAGAGCACGCCGGGAACGTCGAACGCGGACGAGACGTCGCCGACGGTTGAGCCGTTCGTCGAGCTTTGCGGCGGGCAGCCGCCAAGGAACATCGGTGCCAATGTGACGATCACGCTTAGCGCCACGCGCTTCATGGCAGCCTCCAGTGGGCTCGTGCTGCGCACGTACAAGTGTTGTGAGCCGCTCAGCATATAGTAGTTCCGCATCCGGCGTTTTCGCCACTGGCCGGGCCGAAAGCTCGCGTCCGCCCCGCGTGACGCAGGCGGCCGATAGCCGAGAGGGCCCGGCGATCAGGCGGGATTCACGGCGTCGTGAGCCATGCGGTACCCGGCGCCCGCACACCCACGTTGGACGAAAGCCCCTGCGGGGGGGCGCTCGCCGGTTGGACAACGCGCTCCCCTTCGTCGCCGGTTGGGTGGTTTTCCGCATCGGCTGCGGGTTTTCACGCAGTTGGCGCAGGTCCCCGGACCCCGGTCACGCAGCCAACAGACCGTAACCAACTGAAATAAAACAGCTTACATATATTTCAGGCGCGGCGCGCGCTTGGCACGACGCGTGCCAACTCAAACGGTTGGAATGAGATGGGTGCCGCAGGGTTCACCGCGGATAACCCGGCTCGTCTGTCATGGAGCCGTCGCAGGGAGAAGACCATGGCCGAGAAGAAGTTCGAGATTTCGGTGGACCGTGAGACGTGCATCGGCGACCAGCTCTGTGCGAGCGAAGCGCCAAACACGTTCGACATGGACGCCGACGGAATCGCGGTGGTGAAGGATGCCGCGGGCGATGACCCGGAGATCATCCTGAACGCCGCCAAGAACTGCCCGGTGGACTGCATTCACCTGACGGAGTGCACCACCGGCAAGAAGGTCTGGCCGGAAGAATAGCCAGACCCAGACCGGGCGCACGGAAAGGGATGAAGGCGACCGGGGGGGACTCGCAGGCTGGATCGTCCGTCGATCGGGCTTGCGCGATCCTGAAGTCTTCTCCCGACAGGCGCGACGGGCGACGCGGTTTCGCGTTTCCCGTCGCGCGACATTTTGCGCCGCAAGCCCGGGGTGCCTGCCCGAGCGCTACGGCCGGCGCGCCACGCGCGGCAGCCTTGCCCGCCGATACGCCTCCCGCTCAAAGCGGTTGTCGAAGTAGGGGTCGCCGCCGCGCGCCCACGCCCATGCGGCTGCGAGCAGGTACGCGGGAATGAACATCGGTCCCCAGTGCTCGGATTGCCGCACGTGAATCCGTTCGTGGGCGCGCACACACTCCAGCGTGATTCGATCCACACCGAGAATCACATGCCCGAGTGTCATTGCCGCAGCGCCGCCCTTCAGCAGCGTGGCGTTTTGCAGCAGCCAGGCGACGCCCCCGCCGTACACTTCGAGAACGCCCCGGATGTACTGGCACCCGCCGCCGGTCAGCAGCGCCAGCGGAAGAAACGCAAGACCCAACATGGTGGTCGGGGCGGCCCAGGCGTAGCGCAGCACTCGCATCGCTCATTGATCCGGCGTCGCGTGCAACATCCACTATGATAGCGGCGGCCACGGCGGGTGATTGCGCTGAGTTCCCCGCGGACAAAGCGGAGGCCGCCGCGTGCGCGGGGCCGAGAAAACCGCCGCGGCGGGGCGAAAGGCGCGGCGTGAAACCGGCAAGGACGCGCAGCATCGAACCTCCGGTGATCGGCCCGCGTATCAGCGATTGTCCGTAACTTCTGCTCGCATCCCGGCGGCCGACGCGCGGCACGCCTGCACCGCCGGGAGTGTTCGACCGCACTGAGGGATTCCATGCGATCTCCATGGGACGACCGCGCGGAGTGGCTCGAGACGGACGGCTTGGGCGGCTTCGCTTCGGGAACGGTGTCAGGGGCGCGGACGCGGCGCTACCACGCGCTGCTCCTGACGGCGCTGTCGCCGCCGACGCGGCGCTTCGTGCTGGTGAACGGGTTCGACGCGTGGGTCGAGACGGCGTCGGGCACGACCATGTTCACGGTGCAACGCTACGCGCCGGACGTGCTGGCGCCGGACCACTCGGCGCGCCACATCGAGTATTTCGAGCCGGAGCCCTGGCCGCGGTGGGTCTTCCGCCTGCCGGACGGCTCGCGGCTGATCGAGGAACTGTTTGTCCGTCACGGCAGCAGCAACGTGGTCTTGCAGTGGACGCACGAAGGCGCGCACGGTCCGGCGCGGCTGTTCGTGCGGCCGTTCCTGTCCGCGCGCGACTACCACAGCCTGCATCGGGAGAACGGATCGTTCCGGTTCTCGCCCCAGGTGCAGGGCGAGCGGATCACCTGGCGGCCGTACGACGGACTGCCGGCGATCCTGGCGCTCACCAACGGACGCTACCGGCACGAGCCGCACTGGTACCGGAACTTCGAGTACGACCGCGAGCGCGAGCGCGGATTGGACTACACCGAGGACCTCGCGGCCCCCGGCGTGATCGAGTTTGACCTGTCGCGCCGGCGCGCCGTGCTGATCTTCGCCGCTGAGGGACACGGCGAACATGAGGTCTTTTCACTCGGCACCGCCGTCGAAAGCGCCGTGCGCTTGCGCGAGCTGGAAAAGGAGCGCCGCATGCGTTTCCCGTCGCGCCTGCACCGCGCTGCCGATGCGTACGTCGTTCGGCGCGGGACCGGAAAGACGATCGTCGCCGGGTATCCGTGGTTCACCGACTGGGGGCGGGACGCATTCATCGCGCTGCGCGGGCTGTGCCTCGCCACCGGGCGCACGGGCGACGCACGCGACATCCTGCTGTCGTGGTGCGACCACGTGAGCGAAGGCATGCTGCCGAATCGCTTTCCCGACGCGGGCGAACACCCGGAATACAACTCCGTCGATGCCTCGCTCTGGTATATCGTCGCCGTTCATGACTGGCTGAATGGTGCGGCCGCGCGCGGCGAGACGGTTCGACCCGCTGACCGCAACCGACTCGCCGACGCTGTCCTGGCGATCCTCGAGGGCTACGCGCGCGGCACGCGCTTCGGCATCCAAATGGCGGCCGACGCCCTCCTGGCCTGCGGCCAGCCCGGCACGCAACTCACCTGGATGGACGCGAAGATCGGCGACTGGGTCGTGACGCCGCGCGTCGGAAAGCCCGTCGAGGTCCAGGCGCTGTGGATCAACGCGCTGCGGATCGGCAGCGAGTTCGATCCGAAGTGGCGCAGCCGCTACGAAGCGGCGCGCGGCTCGTTCCTCGCCCGCTTCTGGAACGACGGCGCGGGCTGCCTGTACGACGTGGTGGACGTGGATCACAAACCAGGGGAAAACGACGGCCGCATCCGGCCCAACCAAATCTTCGCCGTCGGGGGGCTGCCCTACGCGGTTCTGGAGGGTGAGCGCGCAGCACGCGTCGTGTACCTCGTGGAACAGCGGCTCTGGACGCCGCTGGGGCTGCGCACGCTCGCGCCCGACGAGCCGGAATATGTCGCCCATTATGTCGGTGGCCCGCAGCAGCGCGACGCCGTGTATCACCAGGGACCCGCGTGGCCGTGGCTGCTGGGCGCCTTCGTCGAAGCCTGGCTGCGCGTGAAGGGCGACACGCCGGATAGACGTCGCGAAGCGCGGGAGCGATTGCTCCGGCCGCTGCTGGATCACATCGATCACTCCGGCCTGGGGCATCTGCCGGAACTGGTCGATGCGGCGCCGCCGTGGACGCCGCGCGGATGCCCCTTCCAGGCGTGGTCGCTGGGCGAGGTCCTGCGGCTCGAACAGCGCGTCCTAGCAGGATCGGCCGCTGAATCGGCGGCGCCTGCGATCGGTGCGGGTATGCAGCGCGAGTCCGTAACCGCCGGTCGCTAGCGCGGGTTGAGTCATATGGTCGGCTAGCAGTCCGTTGAAAAAATTGTCCGCCAATTGGGGGACCGGCCTCCAGGCCGGTCTTGCAGGCCGGTTGGCATGCGCTTCCGCACCTATGCAACGGACAGCTAGGCGGGGCTGAGTCTTCGATGTCCAGCCGGCGGACTCGGATTCCGCCGGGACGCCCTCGTTCCTCTACCGGTCGCGGTTCGGTCGCCACGGCCGCAGGTCGCCGACGCTCACCGCACGGTCGCGTCCCGGCTGGGCGAAACGCACGCCTCCGCGTGCCATTCCCGCGGCAGGTCGATGCCAGGCGGGACGACACGCGGAGGCCGCTGCAACACGCGCTCAGGAGGGGCGGAGAGAGAAAGAGAATGTCAACCGCGGCGGCGGACCCGCAGGGCCAGCAGGCCGCCGGCGCACAACAGCGCCGCGCTGGCCGGCTCGGGAATCACGCCGATGTTCACACCAATGCCGTCGCCCGAAGTCTGGTCGATGCGCACCGTGAGCGAGCTGACCGCGTCGTCAATTCGGACCAGCGCCAGGCCGGTGTTCCACCAGGGGTCCTGGCCGCCCGGTCCGGTTAGCGAGTTCATCATCGTGAACATCCCGGCGCTGGGGTTGAACAGCGTCGGGCCGACGTTCATGGCGCCGGTGTAGTCGCCCAGGTGCGTGCCGTTCTGAAGCACGGTCGCGGTCGTAATGCAGTCGAGCGGGTTCTCGCCCGGGAGCGGGTCGCGCCGGCCGAGGCCCTGCACGCCGAGAATGAGCTGTCCGGCCGGAACGGTGCCCGGGAACGTGTAGGTCACAAACCACGAGGAGTTCAGGACCCCGGAGAAGCCCCAGTTCGTGCGGGCGAGTGTCTCGTGGTTGGTCCACGAGTACGTGTCGCTGCCGTACGGCACGGATCCGGACGCCAACTGCGGCACCTGGAAGCGCGCTTCGGTGAAGTCCGCGTTCGCCGAATACGACATCTGCACCGTACCGATGCCGGGCAGGTTATAGGACGACGCGAACGGCGGCGCATTGCCGAACGGTGTCGGCGCAAGCGACATCCAGTCGACGTTGTAGGTGGCGGCCGACGCCAGGCTGGTTCCGAACGCACCAATCAGCCCGGCACACGCGAGGAATCGGGTCATTCGTGCGAGCATGTCCTCTCTCCTTCGGAGTCTTGCGGACGAACCGCGCGCCACGCTGCGCGCCGGTGTGGATCACGCCGGACCGACTGATCCGTTCGGTGGCCTGCGTGTCCGTACTCCATCCGTGCCCCGGTCTTGAATCTCCAGGTTGCACAAAAAAAATGAGCGCTGCCGTGGGCCGGCGCTGGACCGGCTCGGACCGGCCCGGCCCTCGCGTGCGCTTCGCACTCGAATTGAAACCGAGCCGCTGCCGATCACACCAGAACGCTGGCTACCCTCGATTTGCAGCCCGCGATTTCGGTACGATGGTGGTCCGGCCGGTGCTCTACGCCGGTCCAGGAGGGACGTCATGCTCAACCGAAAACTCGCAATGTGGACTGCGGCCGCCGTGCTGTCAGGATTCGGCTTGCAGCCGGCCGCCGCCGCGGCGGCGAAGCGGCTGGTGGTGTTCGCGTTCGATCAGACGCTCGACGCGCTGCTGCGGATCGAGGACCTCAACGGCGACGGCGACACGCTCGACGCGGGCGAGGTGACGCGCTTCATCGACGACACCATTGCGCCGGAGCTGGGCGTCGAGAACGCGCAGGGTCTTTACGCTTTCAGCCGCCGGGAAGTGCTCGCGACCGACAACTTCGCCCCCGACAACGTCGTGCACCTGCTGGACGCCGACGATGACGGCGATGCGTTCGATACGGGCGAAGCGTCGGTCTACCACGACGGCAGCCTGCCGGACGGTTATTCGCTCACCAACCCCGCCAGCCTGACGCGCGGCGCGGACGGCGCGTTCTACGTGTACGACAACAACACGCTCGACAACGCCAACCCGGCCGCGGTCTATCGCCTTGAAGACCTGAACGGCAGCGGCGCCGTGGACGCAAACCAGCCCGGCGAGGTCGTGCTGTGGCGCGAGTTCAACCCCGCCGGCACGACCGGCACCGCGGTGCTGGAGATCGAGTTCGGCCAGTACGGCGACCTGTACGCGTTCGACATCACGTCGAGCAACACGCGCATCATCCGGGTCGAGTCGGACGGCTCGGCCGCCGCCGACTTCGCCACCGCCGCCAACGTCTTCGCGCTCAGCAGCGTCGCGCTCTCCGGCACCATCGCCGAGATGAGCTACGACCGCGCGCGCGACCGCATGCTGGTCGGCGGGTTCCTCGGCAACGACGTGGTCATCGTCACCCTGCGCGACCGCAATGCGAATCAGATCATCGACCAGGCGAACGAAATCCGCATCGTCTGGGACGAGGGTTCAAGCGGGTTTTCCACCGGCTCGCCGCGCGACATCTTCTGGCTGGAGGACGAGTCGGCCATCTGGGTGGATGCGCTCTCGGACCGGATCTGGCGGCTGTTCGACAACAACGGCGACGGTGACTATCTCGACGCGGGGGAAACGACCTACCTCTACGACGCGGTCGCGGCCGCCGGCGCCGGCCAGCCGAGCGCGACCCTGATGCTCAGCTCGGTGGCGCTGCTGCACTGCATCGCCGACATCGACGAAGACGGGCTGATCGGCTTGTCGGACCTCAGCGCGCTGCTCGAAAACTTCGGCATGCCCTCGGGCGCCACCGCGCTCGATGGCGACCTGGACGGCGACGGCGACGTGGACCTGACCGATCTCTCGGCGCTGCTCACGGATTTCGGATTGAGCTGCGCAATGTAGCGAGGCCCGGCCTTCGGCCGCCTGACGGCTCCCTCACGGTCGCGGCTCGGCGGGTGCGCCAGCACCGCCCCCTCACGCTCGCGCCTCGACCGCGGCGCGGCTACGCAATGCTCGTGTGCGCCGGCTTGGGTAGATCGTCGCGGATTTTCTGCTGCCGCACCGAATCGCCGTCGCAGGTGAACAGCATCATGTCGTCGTCGATTCGCGCCTGGAGGTGGACCGGCCGCGTCCAGATGCGGCGGACGTTCTTGAGCACCTCGTTGGCGTACTTGATCTCGATGTCCACGCCCAGGTGCTTGTGGGCCAGGTACAGCTCGCCGCGGTTGCAGTAGTTCCCGTCGACGACGTAGATGTACGGCTGGCAGTGGTTCGTCAGCATGAACAGCATCCGCTGCTTGATCTGCTCGAAGTCGCGGTTGACCGCGACCATGCGGCCGGTGCTGGGGTCGTAGCGGTAGTGATAGAGATTGTGGCGCTCGACGAACTCGGGCGTCAGGAACTCGTCGATGAACGTGACGTCGTTGTGCACCCGGCGGACCTCGAAGATCTTCTGCCGGCCGAGCATGGCGCCGGTGTCCCAGGTGCGGCGCTTCTCGATGTCCTCGCACTCCTCGTATTCCTTGCCGAAGCGGCCCTTGTTCCAGCGCTCCTCGATGTCGCGCAGCAGCTCGACGCCCATCTTGTACGGGTTGAGCCGGCCCGGAGACGTGGCCAGCGTGCCCGAGTGGTGGTCGCAATACGTGATGAGCTCGTCGTCGCGCAGGTGGTAGCGCGTCATCATGTGCGAGTGCCAGAACGTCGCCCAGCCCTCGTTCATGATCTTCGTCATGCCCTGCGGGGCGAAGTAGTAAGCCTCCTCGCGCACAATCGACAGAATGTCCGCCTGCCAGTCGTCCAGCGGCGCGTACTTCAGCAGAAATCCCATCACGTCGCGGTCCGGCTGCGGCGGGAACTGCTGCCGCTCACCGACGATTCGCTCCAATTCACGCTCGCGCTCCTCGCGCAGAACGTCCGGCGGATTGATGAAGCGCTCCATGTACGGTTTTGCGCGGAAGCGCACCACGCCCTCCTCGGCCCGCTCGCGAAGCCGCGCCTCGCGACGCGTGCGCTGCTCAACGGCGGTCGGCTGGCGCTTCATGAATGGGGCGTACGGGTCGATCAGGTTCTCGATCGAGAGGCACACGTCGATGAACTGCTCGACGCTCTCGAAGCCCTCCCGCTCGATCAGCCGCCACACGCGCGTGGCGTGGTTGGCCATCTCGTCCATCATCTTGCGGTTGGTCTTGCTGAACCAGACGTTGTTCTTGAAAAAGTCGCAGTGGCCGAAGACGTGCGCCATCACGGTCTTCTGGTCCACGATCTCGTTGTCGGCGAGCAGATAGGCGTAGCACGGGTCGTTGTTGATCACCATCTCGTAGATCTTGCCCAGCCCGTACGCGTGCTGCTTGCGCAGACGCTCGTACTCCATCCCGAATCGCCAGTGCGGATAGCGCGTCGGAAAGCCGCCGTACGCCGCCACCTGGTTCATCTGGTCGAAGTCGATCATCTCGAAGATCGTGTCGTAGAAATCGAGCCCCACTTCACGCGCTTTCTCCTCGATGATGCGCCGATGGTATTCCAGCTCGCGCGGAAACGACTTGAGCACTTGCTCCTCCCGGCCAGCGGCCGCGCATTCTATCGACGAGCCGCCACCATCCACTTATCGGCGGCGGTGGCCGCGCCGTCGCCGTTCATACGCCGTTCATGCCCGCGGCCCCGTCGTCAGTCCCGAAGGCCGCGGATCGCAACCCCTTCTCAATCGGTATCTTATGGCGGCACGCTCCTCGAAGTCGATTCGTCTGGCCCGCGGACGCGGAACACGGCCCCGGCCGGTTCAAAGTCGTATCCGGCAAGCAGCCACGCCGGGCAATATGCGGCGCGCGGCGCCACGGCGTACAGCTTTCCAGCCGTGAGCCACGGAGCCACGTGCTCATACCGGCGGTCTTCGCGGTCGCCGGCCCAGCGGATCGGCGGCCAGACCGTGATGTTCTTGGTCCATTGCCCCCGCAGCCGCAGGTAGTGCATCGCCCACGAACAGGTCGAGTCGGCCAGAAGATACGCGCCGTCCGGGAGCGTCCGGTGTATCTCTGCGGCCAGCCGCTCAGGCCCGCGGTAGCCGGCCTTCCACGGCCAGAGGTAGTAGTGCAGCTCGTCGCGGTACGGAACCACCCGCGACGGAACCAGTCCGCGCAGTCCGAGACCCGCGATGACCGCCGGCAGGGCGGCATAGACCGGAACCGGCAGCAGGCAGCCGACGAGCACTCCGGCGCGGGCGATTCGACCGCGGTGCGCGAGAAACGCCGACGCGCCAAGACCAATGAGCGCGGCGGTCAGGATGATCGTGGGGATGAAAAACGTGTACTGGTCGACAACGCTGTAACGCACCACCCACAGCGCGTGAATCCCGAGCAGCCCCGCGATGCACGCCGCCAGCGGCCGGCATGGCAGATGCCGCAGGTGCAGCAGGCCGAGCACCGCAATCAGTGCGCTCGGCGTCGGAAAATTCAGCCCCATGTAGAGCGCGAAATTGAGCAGCATTCGGGCGGTCACGCGCACGTTCAGCACGTGGTGTGCGAAGTCGCCGAACAGAGCGGAATGAACCACCGTCGCAAGCGGAACGCCGCACGCCCATTCTCGCAGCACCAGCGCCACGTAGATCGACGCGCCGGCGAGCCAGGCCAGGCCGCAGAGGGCGGTCCACGCCGGGCTTACCCGGCGCCGGACCACGAGCCAGACCAGCAGCGAGCCGATCACGGCCAGGTCGAGCAACGCGAGCAGGTGAACGCTGACGCCCAGCCCGTTCACCAGAAAGAGCAGCGCGAGCCAGCCCGCCGACGGCGACTGGAAGTACCGCACGAGGAGCAGCAGCTCGGTCGTCAGCGCCGCCGCGTAAAGCGTGTACGTCTCGGCCATGGCGCTGTGCTGCCAGAACGTGTGGGCCACGGCGAGCGAGAGCGCGCCCGCCACGGCCGGAGTGCGGCCCCTCGACGCCGGCGCAATCTGCCGGCGCTGCGCGGCATCCGGAACTTGGCGCAGCAGCAGGTACAGATTCGCGACGGTGAGCGCCCCGAACACGACCGCGACGAGCGTGACGCGAAACGCGGGTTCGCCGAACGGGATGTGCTGAAACGCCATCGCGATCAGGTAGAACAGCGGATGGCTGAGCGCCAAACCGCGCTCGCCGGTCAGGTCGCCGATCATGGCGCGAATCTGCGCCATGCCGTTATCCTGCCACAACACGCCCGGAGCCGCGCTGAGCCAATACAACAGCAGCGAGAGCGCCAGGACGATCAGGTACTCGGTTCCAAGGGAGCGGCCGCCGCCGAGACCAGCGCGCGAAGCGCAAGCGGGGCTGCCAGGCGCATCGCTCATCGACGCGGCCATTGCGGGTTCACGAAGCGCCCGTCGCGGCTGATGACCTCGCCGTCGGCCCTCACGACGCCGCCGCGGCGCAGATCGCAGACCATGTCCCAATGCAGGCCGCTCTGATTCCGGCCGCCGGTCTCGGGGTACGCGGCGCCCAGCGCGGCGTGAAACGTGCCGCCGATTTTCTCGTCGAACAGCGTGTCCTTGACAAACCGCGAGATGTCGTAGTTCGTCCCGAGCGCCAGCTCTCCCAGAACCCGGCCGCCTTTGTCCTGGTCGATCATCTTGAGCAGGAAGTCCTCGTTCTTGGCGGCGGACGCATCGATGACCTTTCCGGCCTTGAATGTCAGCCGCACGCCCTCAACCTCGCGGCCGCCGTAGACGGCGGGAAACGAGTACACCACCGTTCCCTCGGTGGCGTCCTCAATGGGGCCGGTGAAGACCTCGCCGTCGGGGAAATTCTCGTGGCCGTGGCAGTTGATCCAGCGGCGTTTCTCAACACCGAAGCGGATGTCGGTGCCGTTGGGCGCGGTGATGTGGATTTCACGACAGCGATTGAGATGATCGGCCAGTCGCTGTTGTGCCGCGCCGCTCTGCTTCCAGGCCGCGATGGGGTCCTTCTGGTCGAGCTTGCCCGCGTGGAATACGAAGTCGGCCCACTCCGGCAGCGACATCTCGGCGTCCTGAGCGGAAGCCTCACAGGGGTACGCCGTGCCGACCCAGCGCAGACGCTTGGGGTCGTTTCGTGGCAGTGCGGCGCGCTTCATGAACGTCGCCAGGATGGGCTTGCGCGCCTGGCTCGCTAGGGCCTGCTTGCGCGAGTCCACGTTGGACAGCGCCTTCGTGTTCCGCGCGGCCCAAAGCGAGATGTAGACGTTAGCCGTCGCCATGATGTGCTTGTCGAACGGGCTTACGAACGCGAGCTGCGCGTCGCGCGCATGGCGGAAAAACTCCCACTCGGCGTCGTCGGGGATCAGCCGCACCCAGGGATGGCCCCCGGCTTTCAGCACCGCGCGGCTGACGGCGGACGCCAGCGGCTCGGCCATCGGCGAACCCTTGATGTACACGACGTCGCCGGGCCGTATTGCGACGCTGTACTGCACGAGAACCTGGGCGAGCGTGTCGAGGCGAGGGTCGTACATTCTGCATCCTGGTCATTGCCGGACCGGCCGCGCTCTGGACATGCGGCGCTGTTTACGCGGCGCGGACCGTTCGCGACGCGAAGCGCGGCCGCCGTCGTCGCCTCGGCAGGATAGCGGTTGACACGACGTGCGGCCAGTTGCCGCGGCAGAAGGGGCGGGCGCCGATCGTGTACGATGTCCGCCGTCGTGACGCAACGAGGCCGACCGATGTCTTTGGATGCGTACGCGCTCGGTCGGTCTTTCGTTGAGGTCGCGTCGATAGTGTAGTGACTCGTTGAATCGCGATCGTATCCCGGCGTTGATCGTCTTCTGGGGTTGAATGCTGCCTCGAACCGCGATCTCGAGCCGAAAACCGCACCTGCGAAACGAGCAGGTTATTGCGACGCACTACAGTCGCCCATGGCTCCCGCCATGGCAGCCACCGTAGCCCATGGCTCCCGCCATGGCAGCCACCGTAGCCCATGGCTCCAGCCATGGCAGCCACCGTCGCCCATGGCTCCAGCCATGGCAGCCACCGTAGCCCATGGCTCCAGCCGTGGGAAATTGTCAGCTATGCGCGCCGTACCCAAACCTTCCTGGACGGCTTGGAGCGACCGTCATCAGCAGACCGGACCTCGAGACCAACAAGCGCGCCGCCGGACGCGCAACGGATGAAGCCGACCTGGAGTACCTCGCGGATTGTGAGCGCCTACCCGTGCAGCTTCCGCACTTCCTGCGTCAGCGCCGGAACCACCTTGAACAGATCGTCGACGATCGCGTAGTCCGCGACCTTCACCATCGGCGCCTCGGGGTCCGTGTTGATCGCGACGATGACCTTGCTGCCGCGCATGCCCGCCAGGTGCTGGATCGCGCCGCTGATGCCGCACGCGACGTACAGCTTGGGCGTCACCGTCTTACCCGTCAGCCCGACCTGGCGGCTGTGCGGCTGGTAGCCCGCGTCGCACGCCGCGCGCGAGGCGCCCACCGCCGCGTCCAGCTCCTTCGCCAGCTCGTAGAGAATCTTGAAGTTGTCGGCGTTTTTCAGCGAGCGCCCGCCGGAAACGATGATGTCCGCCTCCGTTACGTCCTTGACTTCACCGCCGGAGCGGACCACGTCCGTCGTGGTCATGCGGTCGTCGCCGGCGGTCGGGCTGAAGGGAACCGCTTCGCGCGCAGCGTGCGACGCGCCGACGGCGGCCGGAAAGCAGTTGACCCGCACCGACGCGATCGCCAGCCGGCCTGCCGGGAAGCTCACGTGCGCGAGCGCCTTGCCGTTGTACACCGGGCGCGTCACGTCCAGCGTGCCGTCCGCGGCAAGCCCCAGCTCGGTAACGTCGGTCGCCAGCGCGGCTCTCGTGCGCATGGCGACGCGCGGCGCGAGGTCGCGCCCCATGAACGTCGCCGGAAACAGCACGATGCGCGGATCGGTCCTGCCGATGACCGCCGCAAGCGCCGAGCGGTAGCGCGTCGCGCTGTAATACCGCAGCGACGGATCGACGACGGACACCACCCCGTCCACTCCGGCCGCGGCGACGGCGTCCGCCGCGGCGTCGATCGCGTCGCCCACGAGGCAGGCAATTACCGCGCCGCCGGTCTTGGACGCCAACGCTCGCGCGGGCGTGGCGATCTGCGCGACGGCTGGATGAAGCTTTCCTTCACGCTGCTCGGCGAAAATGAGAATGTCGTTGGTCATACGTCTGCCGGTTGTGTGCGGAACCCTGTCCTGCTTTTCGACTCGTTCGTGTTCCGGCCGGTCACCGTCCTGGTTCGTCGGGATACGGCCGGCTTGTGTCTCCGGCTCGGGCAACCGGTCCGTCTCGTCGGACCCGGAGGTCCGACGCCGCTGTCACTCCGTCGCCGCTTCAGAGCACTTTCGCCTCCTCGCGAAGCAGCTTAACGAGTTGCGGAACCGTCTCCGACACGTCGCCCTTGAGCACCTTGCCCGGCGGGCGCTGCGGCGGCGGGGCGAGGCGGTGCATGGAACAGCCGCCAACGCTCGCGGCCAGGACTGCGAGGGCCGGCACATCGGCCGCCTTGACGACCTTCATCGGCTTCTTCTTGGCTTTCATGAGGTTCGGCAGCGACGGATAACGCATCTCGACCAGGCCCTTTTCGATCGTCAGCACCGCCGGGATGGAGCACCGGACGCTTTCGTCGGCGCCCTCGATGCGGCGGCTCGCCCCGAGCGACTTGCCGTCGGCCGCCACGTCCAGCCTGGTCACGGCGCCGACGTGCGGCCAGTCCAGCGCTTCCGCGAGCGCCGGGCCGACCTGCCCGCTGTCGAGGTCGATCTCCTGCTTGCCGCGCAGCACCAGGTCGAAGCCGGCCTCCTTGATGACCGCGGCGATGAGCGCGGCCGTTTGCAGCTCGTCGAGCGCCTCGAACGAGGGATCCTGAAGGTGGATGGCCTCGTCCGCGCCGACCGCCAGCGCCGTGCGCAGGGCCTCGGCGGCGCCCGCCGGTCCGACCGTCAGGACCGTGATGTTTTGCACGTCCTGGCGGTTCTCGCGGAGCTGCACGGCCAGCTCAATCGCGAACTCGTCGAACGGGTTCACGACCATCTTCACGCCCGCGCGTTCGATATCCTCGCCGTCCGGGCGGATCCTGATGGTGGTGGTGGAATCCGGAACCTGCTTGATGAGGACGAGGATTTTCATCGGTCGATGTTTCTCACTCCGCCGATCGCGGTTTGGCGCTCAACGAGTCCGCGGATGATAGCGGTCGCACGCGGGGCCGGAAACCCCCGCGCCCGCGCACGTGGGGCGCGCCCTTGAAGCGTGGCGCCGGGCGGACGATGATTCCGCCCAACAGACCGCCCGACCTGCGAACACAGGAACGCGCGTGGCGAAGCCGAGGCGAACGATCCGAGCGACGAGTTCAGGCCATAGCTTCGTGCAGGCGAGCCGTACGCGCTGTGTTCTGTCGGATCACGGACTTCGCGGAAAGCTTCCGGAATCGGTCTTGCGCCACTACGAGGTCCACGAGTGGAAACACGCGGCGGCGATTCTGCGAGAGGATTTCCCCGAGCAGCTTGACGATCTGCTCGACACCCTGGCCGTTTTCCGGGTCAAGCACGAACACATCATCGCGGGGGGCGGCGGCAAATCGAAGGTGGCCTCGTCGCTGGACGAGTTGCTCTACGCGCGCGGATGGAAGAAGAAACGCTGGGACACGAAGATTTTGCTCGACGGTCAGGCTACGCACTCCCCGACACACGAGGTGGATTGCGTCAAGGGCCGCGTCGCGGTTGAGATCGAGTGGAGCAACAAGGATCCGTTTTACGACCGTGATCTCAACAATTTCCGGCTCTTGTTCGACTTGCGCGCCATCAGCGTCGGAATCATCGTCACGAAGTCCGACGAACTGGCCGGGCTGTTCGATGATCTTGGAATTTGGAGAAAGTACGGTACAAGTACAACTTGGATGTCGAAGCTGCTGCCCCGCATCGAGGGTGGTGGCGGTGGCGGATGTCCCATCCTGGTCTTCGGGATCAGGCGACATCTTTACCAGGGGCCCGGCCATGCCTAGTGCAGACAAGGCGGCGTACGCATCACTGGTAGACGAACTGCTCCGATTGAGGACCCATCGCCCGCGCGCGATTCTCGCGGACCCGCCGTGGCAGTTCACGAACCGCACCGGAAAGATGGCCCCCGAGCATCGGCGGCTGCACCGGTATCCGACGCTCACGCTGGACGAGATTCGCGACTTGCCGGTGGATCGGGTCGCCGGGGACCGAGCCCACCTGTATCTGTGGGTCCCGAACGCGCTCCTGCGAGAGGGGCTGCTTGTCATGGAAAGCTGGGGGTTCAGCTACAAGTGCAACCTCGTTTGGTACAAGATCAGGAAAGACGGTGGCCCGGACCGGCGCGGCGTGGGTTTTTACTTTCGGAACGTCACCGAGCTTGTGCTTTTCGGCGTGCGTGGCAAGAACAACCGGACCAAGCCACCAGGACGCACGCAACCGAACGTGGTCGTGTGCAGGAAGCGCGAGCACTCGCGGAAACCAGACGAGCTTTACGGGATTATCGAGCAGTGCAGTCCCGGTCCATACCTGGAGTTGTTCGCGAGGTACCGCCGGCCGGGCTGGCTTCAGTTGGGAGACGAGGTGGGGCGGCCGCGCGCGAGCCTTCATCGCGCGTACTCCGCACAGTTGAACCTCATTGCCGGTGACCTGGCGCTTGCCACGTCGTCGGATCACGACTGGACGGCCGCCCTGCTCAGCGGCCAGGAGTCTGTGCACGAGGCGTGACGGGTGTCGGGCGTCGCCTTCGTGCTCGCCCGCGCCGTCGCGTATGGGTCGACAATATGCG
>JABRWC010000064.1:0-15709 GCA_039961675.1 Phycisphaerae bacterium | reverse complement strand
GCACCATGCCCTGGTTGAACTCGGAGATCTTCGACAGAGTCGGCGGCAGGTACAGCTCTTCGAACTTCTTGATGTTGCGGTTCACCCGCCGGGCCGCGACCGACATCTTCCCGCGCTGCTGGAAGGCGTTGACGCGAAAGCGGTCGGCGTCTCCGGGGGGGCCGACGTCGTAGGCGAAGTCGATCGCGCCGTGATGGTCGTAGTGGTCCTGTTGCTCCCGGCTGAGCAGCTCGAAAATCCCGCTGCGAATCTGCTCCCCGGTCAGCGGTCCCCCGGTCATCGGCCGCAGGTCGCCTTTGATGCGCACGAACGGCGGACGGTCGGCCTTGAGGTGCAGATCGGAGACCTGCATCTTGATGCAGGCCTTGAAGTACTTGTTGAGATACGGTCCCTTGCGCCCCCCGCCCTCGCTGTCGTCGAGCGGCTCTGTGGCGACAACTTCGGCCATTGTCGTCTTGTCCTCGTTTGCGACTCTTCGCGCTCGCCCCGTGCGGCCATTCGCCGGAGCCGGAGCGCCGGGCGCAGGTCCGCAATGCGGGACAGTCTAGCGACTCCACGTATTGGTCGCTATGGGGATGTTATGCGTGCGGCGTGCCGCGCGCCCTTCAGTTTCCCCGTGACATGCCCCCGGCGGTGCGGCCATAATCGGGCCAGAAGGGCCGCCGCGATGTCCGGGCCGCATCCGGGGTCTCCGACTGTTCCCATCGCATGGAGCATCACATGCCGCGAGGACTTGTCCGCGCGAACGCGCGTCGCATTGGCTGGAGCGCACTCGTGCTCGTCGTGGCGGCGTTCTCCCCCCCGCAGGCGACGGCGGAACTGGTCGTCGTTGCGACCTCGCCCGGGCTGAACGCGAACAACGTCGGGCTTCTCGACCCGATCACCGTCACGTTCAACCGGCCGGTCGATCGCACGACGTTCACCAGCCAGCGGTTCTGGGCGTTCGGACGCTTCAGCGGCGCCGTGTCCGGGCCGATCAGCTTTGCGAACGCGGACCAGACGGTCGTGCTTACGCCCGTCCGGCGCTTCCAGGCCGGCGAGCTGGTGACCGTGTTCCTTTCCCATGACCTGCGGGCCGCGGATGGGACCTTCCTCCGCGCGGCCGGTTATTCGTGGCAGTTTCAGACGCGCGCCCGCTGCGCCGGCTTGGACATGATCGAGATCGACTCGATGTCCAACCGGGACGCCAACAACAACCAGACCCGCATCTACGGCGCGGTGACGACGGATTTCAACGGCGACGGATGGGTGGACATCGCCACGATCAACGAGGTGAGCGCGGACATGCGCATGTTCCTGAACCGGGCCGACGGGACCGGACTGTTCGATGACTACCTCGAACCACCGCTCCCGTTGCTTTTTGAAATCAGCCCGAACGAGGCGGGCGATTTCGACCGCGACGGCAACGCCGATTTCGCCGTCTCGAGCACCGCCACGAACATGGTCTGCGTCGCGCTCGGCAATGGGGACGGTACGTTCGCGCCAGCGCAATTCGAGGATACGGGCGCCCAGCCGCACGGAGTGGCGGTGCTCGACGTCGACGGCGACGGTGACGCGGACATCGTCACCGCCAATTCCGGCGGCAACGATCTGTCGCTGTTCCTGAACAACGGCGCGGGTGTATTCGGTCCCGCAACTCAGTTTGACGGCGGCGGGCACGGGGAATACGGCCTGATCGCCGCGGAGATGAACGGCGACGGCATCCTGGACCTGGTGGTCGGCTGTCGTGCCGGCGGGACCGCCGCCGTGCTTCGGGGAAACGGCGATGGGACGTTCACGCCGATTTCCTCGCAGAACATCGGGGGCAGCGTGTGGGTGGTCAACGCCGGCGACCTGGACGGTGACGGCGACATGGACGTAGCCAGCGCCAACGACGGCAGTGAGAACGGCGCGATCCTGCTGAATTCCGGTGGGACGTTGCTTCCGCCGACTATCTACGCCGCACCGGGCCACACGGCATCCAGCGACCTGGGAGACATCGACGGCGATGGCGACCTGGACTGGGTGCTTTCAGGGTTCGGCGGCGGGGCCTGGCGCATCTACGTGAACGACGGTTCGGGCAACTTCACGTTCTTCGACGACGTCCCGGCGCCGTCCAATCCGTCCTGTGCGGCGTTGTTCGACCTGGACAACGACGGCGACCTGGACGTCAGCCTGTTTGACGAAATCGCCGACGTGGTCGTGCTGGTTCGAAACACCGCCCAGCCCTACGGCGGCGATCTTGACGTGGACGGCGACGTGGATCTCGCCGATCTCTCGGCGTTGCTGTCCAATTTCGGCCTCAGCAGCGGGGCTGAGCACGCCGATGGCGACATTGACGGCGACGGCGCCGTGTCGCTCGCGGACCTGTCGGCGCTTCTGGAGGATTACGGGTCGAGTTGCTGAGCGGTCTTGAGAACGCGGGCCGGCCGAAGCTAGCTCTTGCCGCAGCACTTCTTGTACTTGCGCCCGGAGCCGCACGGGCAGGGGTCGTTGCGCCCCGCCACGCGCTGGGTCTTGGCTTGCTCCACGGGTGGTGCTTGTTCTTCGCCTTCGGACGCCCCGGCTTCGGCGCGCTTGCGCTCCTGTAGCCGTTCAAAGTGCTTGAGAAACCGTTCGTCGCCTGCCACGTCGCGTTCCTTTCATAGGCGGCGTGCTCGGCCGACCGAGTCGCCGGGAGGCGTGGAGTCGCGCGCTGCCGCGCGCCGTCGGCCGACGCCGCGGGATCGGCCACGCTCGGCAGAACCTATCGCCCTGGAGACGAACGGCGCTGGGCCGTGCCGCCCGAGTTGAGCGAAGATCGCGAGGTCGGGCACAGCCGTATAGTATAGCGGTGTGCCGTGCGTTTGCCCGGCGCCGCTTCACCGCGGCGCTTCGGGCAGCCGTCGACGGCCGCGAAGCGGACGGTCGGCGCCTTCGGTGATCGTGTCACGCCCGCCCAGAAACGGAACGGACCCCGCGGCATTCGCGGCGACGGCCGATGGACCACGCGACCGCAGACCAGCCCTCGTCTCCAGTCCTCCGCGGCGAGCACCCGCGACGCGGGCGTTGGATCGACTTACTGACGCAGCGCTGGGTCTGTGCCACAGGTCGGCTGTTGGACCTGCGCGAGCACGCGTGGCTCGCGGGTCCGTACGGCGAACCGTGGCGGATCGGGGCCGACTTCTTCGAGCGCTACGCGCATCGCTGCGGACTGCGCGTGCGTTGCTCCGGCGGCGATGGCGGGCTGGTCGCCAGCATGGACGAGCTTTGCGGTGGCGGCTTCGACGCCGATCGTCTGGCGCCGGCGGTCCGCGATTTCTACGAGCACACGGCCGCGTACCAACTGGACCTGTGGAGCCAGTGGTGCGGCGTGTTCCGGCCGCTGGGCTGGGTGATCCGGCGGGTGTTCGCGGCCCCGCTTCAACAGTTGAACCTCCCCATGCACCCATTGGCGACAGCGCACGGGATCACCAGCCAGATCGTCGAGCTGTGTGACGCCGGGAGTGGACGGCGCGTCACAACGGGCTGGTTGCGGCGCACCGTGGAGGACGGTGCGGTGCTGTACGCGGGCTGCTACGGCACGTGTACGCCGCCAGGACTGGGCCGCCCGTGCGTCAAGGTCGTGTTCCCGCTGCCGAACGGATCGGCGACGGTCATCATGCGGCCGGAGCTGCGCGAGCGAGGATCGCTGCTGCTGCTGTCGGAGGGCCGGCGGATCGGTGACGCGGGTTTCTACTTCCTCGTTTACCGATCTCCAACGACGGCCTCGGTCCGATACGTCCGTTCGATGCGCGAGACCATTGCGGTCGCCGCCGGCGAGAACGGAGCGGCGCACGCCGACCATACGTTGACGCTGTGGCGGATGACGTTTCTGCGAATGCGGTACCGCATGGTCCGCGCGCCGGGGGAGCGCGGCGGGCGGCGCTGCCCATGATCTCGTTCGTCGTGCCGGCGCATAATGAGGCGCCGCTGCTCCCGCGCACGCTGGCCGGGATTCACGCCGCGGCGCGATTCGCGGCGCGGCCGTACGAGCTCATCGTCGTGGACGACGCGTCCACCGACGCGACGGCGAGCGTGGCCGCGGAGGCCGGCGCCCGCGTGGTGTCCGTGGACCGAAGGCAGATCGCCGCGGCCCGCAATGCCGGCGCCCGGGCGGCCGCTGGCAAGATTCTCGTTTTCGTTGACGCGGACACGCTCGTGCCGGCGGAGACGCTTTGCGCAGCACTGGCCGCACTGGAGGCCGGCCGCGTGGGCGGCGGCGCGCGGGTGGTGTTTGACGGGCCGCTGCCGCGATACGTGGCGCCGCTGCTGTGGCTGATCCTGGCGCTGTACCGGTTCGCCGGTCTCGTTCCGGGCTGCTTCATCTTCTGCACGCGGGAGGCATTCGAGCGCGCCGGCGGGTTCGACGAGACGGTGTACGCCTCGGAGGAGGTGCTTTTCGCGCGGGCGCTGCGGCGGGCGGGCCGCACCGTGCTGCTTCGCGAGCGCACGATCACTTCGGGGCGCAAGCTGCGGACGCACCATTGGCGCGAGTTGTTCGGGACGCTGTGGCGCATTGCGCGCCGCGGCCGCGCTGGCGTGCAGAGCCGCGAACTACTCGACGTGTGGTACGCTCCGCGGCGCCCAGACCCGGCGGGCGATGCGCGTCGCGGGGCGCAGCGCTGACCCGGTCGCGGCCAAAGCCGTGCCACGGGTATACTCGCCATGGGTCGTGATTCACTTCCTGAAGGATGCCAGCCGTGGCCGCAGCCAACCCCCCGCCGGGCATGCAGACCCGCATGATCGAGCTTCACACCGTCGACGGGGTGATGCGCGGCAAGGTCGCCGTGACGACCGGGCCGATGCGGCTGACGGGGCTGCTGCCCGCGGCGTTCGCGCTGACGAACGCGCTGGTCGAGCGTGCGAACGGGCTGGAAGTCCGCGCGGGCCGAGCGATCTCCTGCCGCGCCGGCTGCGCCGCATGCTGCCGGCACATGGTGCCAGTCTCCCCGCCGGAGGCGTTCGGGCTGCTCGACGTGCTGGATGGGCTGGTGCCCCGGCGCCGCGCAGAGGTCCACGCGCAATTCCAGCGGATCGAGCACGCGGTAATCAGCGGCGGGATGCTGGAGGCGATGATGCGGCCGCCGCCGACCGACGAATCGTCGCTGCCGATCGCGCGGCGCTACTTCGCGTTGCAACTCGCGTGCCCGTTCCTGGAAAACGAAGCGTGCGGGATTCATCCGCAGCGTCCGACCGCCTGCCGTGATTACAACGTCACGTCGCCGGCGACGTGGTGCGCAAGCCCGTACGACAACGAAATCGCCAAGGTTCCCATGCCGCTGCCGCTGTCGGTGCCGCTGGCGCGCGCCGCGGCGGCGCTGGTCGGCGGAAAGCCGCAGCTCATACCGCTCTCGCTCGTGCCGCGCTGGGCGCGCGAGCACGCCGAGCTTCGCACGCGAACGTGGCCGGGCGCGGAGGTGTTCGACGCGTTCGAGGCGGAGTTGCGGAGCTTGTATACGCCGGAGTAGACGTTGAATGCCGCGCGCGGAGCGCTCTCTCACGGTCGCGGCTCCGACGGAACGCGTGCGCTTGAACGCGCCTGAGCGTGTTGACGCTTCACTGAAGTTCGTCCAGCGCCCGGCGAAGCGCCGCCACGGCGGCGGCGGCGGTGACGCGGGTGGAACCTGGCGCCGCCGGCGACGTGAACGCAGCGGCCAGCGGCGTGCCGGCCGGCAGCGACGGATCGCCGCGCACGGCGCGGCAGGCGGCGTGGACCTGTTTACAGTCGGTGGAGCGTACGAGCTCGGCCACGTTCTCCGCGCGGATGCCGCCGGCGGGCAGGATTTCAATTTGGCCCGCGGCGCGCGCGATCAGCTCCTTCAACACCGAGCGGGCTGGGGCCGAGACGGCCGCAGGTTGTCCGCCAGACGTGAGAATGCGCGTGAAGCCGAGTTCGATAAGCTGCTCGAGCGCCTGGAACGGATTGCGAACGAGGTCGAACGCGCGATGGAAGACCATCTGGATCGCATCGCGTCCGACGTGTCTCGGTGCCAGCGACGGCTGCGCGGCAACGCACGTCGGAGCGCCGGCCGCGACGGCCGACTCGCGGTGTGCCGCGTTGCATGCGGCGCCACTTGCGGCGCGCGTTTGTTGGACCATCACCCGGCACGCATCGATGTCGAGCGTGGCATCGGGTCGGAGCGCGCCGAACACGACTCCGCTGGCGCCGGCGGCGAGCGCGGCGCTGATGTCGGCGCGCATCACCGCGAGTTCGGCAGGCGAATGCACGAATCCGCCCGGGCGCGGGCGGATCATCGCCAGCACGGGGATTTTGGCCGCGCGGACGACCTCGGCCAGCATGCCGATCGACGGCGTCAGACCGCCCACATCGAGCGCGGCACAGAGTTCGAGCCGATCCGCGCCCGCGGTGTGCGCGGCGACAGCATCAGCGACGGACTCGACGGCGATTTCGAGCGTGCAACGCACGGGGCGTCCATTCGCCGAATTCAACTTACGCCCGCCGATTGGGCGCGGCGTCGCGCGCACCGGCGCTCAGGCGCTCGCACCGCCCGCCCGGACGTGTGTTACCGATCCACCTCGCCCATCACGATGTCGATGCTGCCGATGATCGCCGGCACGTCCGCCAGCAGCACGCCGCGGCAGACCTCCGGCAGGATCGAGATGTTGCAGAAGCTCGGAGCGCGGCATTTTGCGCGGTTGGGGATCGCCGAGCCGTCGCCCCGCACGTAGAACCCGAGCTGCCCGCGCGGGTTTTCGCCCTCGAAATACACCTCCCGCGGCGGCAGCTTGAGCGTCTTGCCGCCCTTGGCCTTGAACGGCCCGTCGGGGAGCTGGTCCAGCGCCTGTCGCACGATGCGGCAGCTCTGCGTCATCTCCAGCATGCGCACGAAGTAGCGGTTCCAGCAGTCGCCCAGCCGGACTTCCGGCGGGATTCCGTCGGAGCCGCCGTCTACGCCGACCGGGATTTCGAACTCGAAGCGGTCGTAGATGTCGTACGGCCGCGCCCGGCGCAGGTCCCAGCGCGGGCCGCTGGCGCGCAGACAGGGGCCGCTCAGGCCGTAGGCGATGGCCCGGTCGGCGGTGATGACCCCGACCCCGGCGGTGCGGCGGACAAAGATATGATTGAAGCTCAAGAGCTGGTTGTACTCGTCGATCTTGGGCTCGAAGTAATCCAGGAATTCGCGGCAGCGCTCGACGAAACCGTCGGGGAGGTCGTGGCTCGGCCCGCCGGGGTAGATGTACGAGTACGTGAGCCGCGCGCCACACATGGCCTCAAACAGGTCCAGGATGTACTCGCGCTCGCGGAATGCGTACAGGAATGGCGTGAACGCGCCCATGTCCAGGCCGTACGTTCCGAACGCAACCAGGTGCGAGGCGATGCGGTTCAGCTCGGCCGCGATGACGCGGATGTACTTGCCGCGCTCGGGGACCTCCAGCCCGGTGAGCTGCTCGATCGCCAGCGCCCAGGCGTGGTTGTTGTTCATGGCGGCGACGTAATCCAGCCGGTCGGTCGTGGGGATCCACTGGTAGGGCTGAAGGTTCTCGCCGATTTTCTCGGCGCAGCGATGCAGGTAGCCGATGTACGGCGTGGCTTGGAGGATGATCTCGCCGTCGGTGCGCAGCACGACGCGGAACACGCCGTGCGTCGCGGGGTGCTGCGGCCCCATGTTGATGAGCATCTCTTCGGTGGCGAGGTCGGCGATCTCGTCCTGGGATAGGTCGAAGTTGACGTCGGGCGCGAGTTCGACGGTCTTTTCGGGCATGAGCGCGACTCCCCGCGCGGCGGCGCAGCGTGCCGCCGCGAACGCGCATTCTCCGGGCCGGGCGGCGAAATGGCAACGCGCCGGCGCTCCCCGGTGCTACTCCCAGCAGACCAGGTCGCCGCCGTCGCTGGAAACGAACAGCCGGCCGCCGTGGACCAGCGGAACGCTCGTGACCGGTCCGCTCATCCGGGCCTGCCAGAGAGCCGCTCCGTCTTCCTCATCGAGCAGGTACACGCCGGCGTCGTACGAGCCGACGACGATCACGTTCCCCTGTCCATCGGTGCGAGGAACAACGACCGGCGACGAGTACACACGCGCCCCGGTCCTGTAGCGCCACAGTTCGCCGCCGGTGTCGAAATCTACGGAGTACACGTGCGTGTCGTGGCTGCCGAAGTAAATGCGACGGCGCTCCGGGTCCACGGCGGGGCTGGACATGCTGCGGCTGCCGGAGGCGAAGCTCCAGAGCATTGACCCGTCGCCGGCGTCGAGGCAATACAGGTTGTTGTCCCACGAGGTGAACACGACGCGCTGCTCGACCAGCGCCGCGGTGGACTTGATCTGTCCGTGGAATTCGCCTGCGGGCGTGCCGAAGGGGAGGGTGTCCGGCGCGTTTTCGCTGCTGAAGCGCCAGAGTTCCTGCATGTTGAGCGCGTCAAGACAAAGCATGTTGCCGTGGTTCGAGCCGATGTACGCGCGCCCGAGCAGCGGGTCGATCGTCGGCGTGCAGTGCGTGTGATCGCCGAAGCGCTGCGATTCGCGCAGCCGCGCGCCGCTCTCGCGATCGACCACCGCCAGAAAGCCGTCCGGGCGGGGCGTCTCCACGCCCACGTAAATCTCGTCCCCGACGATCACTGGCGACGAGCCGATCGATCCGCCCAGCTTGGTCTCCCAGAGCACCGCGCCGGTGAACCGGTCGAGCGCCGTGAGCCAGCCGGCGTAGTCGCCGATGTAGACGCGCGAATCATCGACCGCCGGCGTGGCGTGGATGCCGTTCGTGCTGGGATGCGACGGCCACTCCCAGAGCGTCGCGCCGTCGCGCGCGTCGATGGCGTACAGCACGCCGCTGTCCGCGCCGACAAACAGCGCGTCGCCGTCGGCGACGGGACTGGATTTGCTGGCCGTGTGCACCCCGATGTTGATGTCCTCGCGGCGCCAGCGTTGCCGGAGCGAGATCGGAAGGCTCTCGCCGATGCGGACCTGTCCGGTGTGGAAGCTGGTCCCCCGGTACATCGCGGGCAGGCTGGCGCGCCGGGCGGCGTCAAGCTGTTCTGCCGCCTGGCGGATCGCGTCTTCGTCGCCGGAAAGCGGGGGGTTCGACAGCGGCGGCGCGGGGACGCAGGCGGCCGAGAGAATGAACTGCGCCAGCAGCGAGATCGGGGCGGCAGCGCAGACGGTCCGGATAAGCGGTTTCGACTTCACAAGCTATCCACTCGTGGCGAGGGTTTGCGACGGATCGATTGTGCCGGGATCGCCGCGGCGCGCCCCTCGCTTGCGCGTCGGGGTCGGCGCGGCGCGACAGCGCGACGGTTTACGTCGGCGCCGCGTCTACAAAAGGCGTCAGCCGGCGGCGGATCGCGTCCGGGATCGCGATCGCCTGGAACGCTCCGCCCGGCTCGACGCGGCAGCATACGGCGGTGGTCGTGCCGAGCGCCACGCGCGCCGCGCCGCGACGAAACTCGATCTCGAACGTCAGCGACTTTGCGCCGAGCTTCACCGGACGTACCGTGAGTTCCAACTCGTCCTCGAAGCGCGCCGGCGACGAATACTGGCAGTTCACGGCCACGCGCGGCCAACTGATCAGGCCGCCGCCCTCGCCGCGGCAGGCGTCGTGGACGCTCAGCCCGAGAGAGCGCCAAAACGCGTGCTCGGCGTCCTCCATCCAGCGCAGGTAGTTCGAAAAGTGCATCACGCCGGCCATGTCGGTCTCGGAGAACTGCACCGTGCGGCGGATGGTGAACGGCTGAGTCATCGCGTCATCCCACCGGGAATGGAACCACAAAGACACAGAGGAACAGAGAGGAAATCGTCATTTGCTCATCCCGGTGTGATCGGCGCGCCACGGCGGCAGGCGATCTCGCGCGGCGCTGTCATGCGGGGTTCGGACGCGCGCGGCGCGGATTTCCGCCCCGCATGTCCTGCGCGATTCGGACGTGCGCCGCACCAAACTTCCGCCGTAAATCTCATTCAATTCTCTGTGCCTCTGTGTCTCTGTGGTTCAATTCCGGGCCGCGGCGTAGTCCCGGGTCGCGGCCGTGCCGCGGAAGAACTTCTCCATTGTCGCCCGGTCCGGCGGGCGCGTGACCAGCGACACCAGCACCAGGGCGACCGCTGCGATTATGGTCATGGGCAGCGCGGGCACGACCGCGTAATCGGCTGGCAAGCCGGGCAGGTGGACAAGCGGCTCGATGCGGCTCGTGAATCCATGCGCCAGGCCCGCCGAAACGTAATAATACGCGCCCAGTCCGAAACCTGCGGCGATCGAAGCATACGCGCCCCACTTCGTCGCGCGGCGCCAGTAGAGCGCCGCGAAGACCAGCGGGAACAGCGCGGAGAACCCGCTGAAGCACCACACGGCGAGGCCGAAGATCGGCTTGGCCTCGCGCAGCGCGAGCGTCAGCAACCAGCAGGCGAGCACGACGAGGATCACGAAAACACGGCCGGTGAGCAGCCGCTGGCGGTCCGTCATGTGGTTGCCGCGCGCATAGTGATCGACCACGTCATGGGTGAACATCGAGCCGAGGCTCAGAAACTGGGCGTCCATTCCGCCGAGTATCGCCGCCAGCACGCCCGCCGCCAGCAGCCCGCTGATCACCGGCGCGTCCAGCGCGCGCACCATCAGCCCGAGCACGATGTTGGGGTTGGCGTTGGGCATGTCCGGCGTAAACGGGACCACGACCTTGCCGTCCATCACGGCGGCGCTGGCCCACACGCCGATCGCCACGCACGGCGCCCAGATCGCCATGATCAGCAGCGGATGCAGCGTGACCGTGAGACGGAAGGACTTCGCCGAGCGCGCCGTGAGCCAGAGCTGGAACAGGTGCGGAAACATCGCTACCGAGAGCGGAATCGCGCCGTAGCTCAGGAACTCCAGCTCGGTCATGGTGCGCGGCTTGTGCGGGCGGACCGCCGGGCCCGAAGCCGCGCGGCCCGCAGCGGCGGCCGCGGACGCCGCCGGTTGCGTGGCGGCCTTCCACTCCGCGAGCCGCTGCTGGTACAGGCGTTCGTCGTCGGGGGTCGCGGCGCGGGCCAGCTTGCTGGGATTGAGCTGCTGCACGGCGCGCGTCGCGGCCTCCGCGCCGCCGAGCTTGTCGGCGATCACCCAGAACGTGACCACGCCGACTACGAGGAAGATCAGCGTCTGGAGCGCGTTGGCCCAGGCGGTGGCGCGAGCGCCGCCCAGCCACACGTAGAGCCAGACCACGCCCGTGCTCACCAGCGTGCCGAGCCAAAACGGGATTGATCCGTTGAGCTGCGGGCTTTCGCTGTGAAATAGACCGGGAAACGCGCCGGCCGTGGCGGCGGCGATCATGTTCCCCGCGCCGATGATGCCGATGATGATGTACGGCGTCTGAAGCAGGACCAGCGCCGGAAACAGCACCGCGCCGAGGTTGCTGGACTGGAAGCGGTCGCGGAAGAACTGAATCTGCGTCTGGTAGCCGTGCCGCTTGCCCAGAGTCCAGAGCTTGACGCCGATCAGGAAGAAGCACGCCGCATGCACGATGCCCGACCAGGAGGCCATCTTGCCGTAGACGCCTGCGCCGGCGACCCACGCCTCGCCGCTGCTGCCCTGGATCGCGAAAGCGGTCATGGTGGTCCCGAAAACGCTCAGCACCAGCAGCACCGGGCCGACGCCGCGCGAGGCGACGAAGTAGTCGTGCGCCGTCCCGCGGAAGGCCGCGCTGCTGAGCACGCCGAGCAGGATCAGCGCCGCCAGGTAGACGACGATGATCCAGAGCTGGAGCTGGCCGGGCGGAAGGTCGGCGAGGAGCATCAGCGCGGGTCTCCCGATTCGCGTCGGGAGGCGAACGGCTGGTCGGATTCGAGTTCACGCGGCCAGCAGAAGGCGCACGCGAGTCCCCATAGCACGGTCGCGGCGACGGAGATGCCGACGTGGTATGCCAGGCTTACGGGCAAGAAGCCGAGGACAAGCGTGCGGTGATCGGATCGCCACCAGAAGTCCTGATGGGCGATCGCGAGCAGCGCCAGTAGCACGAAGACCACGAAGCGCATGCCGATCCTCCGCGCGACCTTGCCGATCGCGACGGCGAGCGTCCGACGCCGGGCTTCCGCAGCGTCGGATCACCGTAGCGTCGGACCTCCGAGTCCGAAGCACAAGACCGATCCGGTGACCGGTCCCCAAGCGGACCCACGGTACGGAGGCCGCCGGCCGGCGCACTGTAACGGGCCGGTAGGCTAGCCGGCGCGGTCGCCGGATTCCAGGGCCAGCGACTCGGGCAGTTCGCAGTAGCGCCGCATGGTGTCGAAGATCGTCGCGCGCTCTGGCTGGAACACGTCGCCGATCAGCAGGTTCACCAGGTTGCGCTTTTGCTCCGGGTGTTCGCGGTTGAACTGCCCGAACGAGAAGCCCTTGGTGTAGAAGGCATAGACCAGCTTGCGGATGTTCTGCACGCCGGAATAAAACGCGTCGCCCCAGCCGCCCAACCGCGCCGCGGACACGTCGCCCGCGGCCAGGGCCGCGTGGATGGCGTCCGCCGCCAGCTCGCCGCTCTTGAGCGCCAGAAAGACGCCCGAGGAATAGATCGGGTCGAGGAACGTGAACGCATCGCCGATGAGCACCCAGCCGTCGCCGGCGCAGCGCGTGGCGCCGTACGAATAGTCGCTCAAGACATGCGCCGGCGAGACGCGTTCAGCGCGGGCCAGTCGCGGCTGAAGGAACGGGCAGCGTTCGATCTCCTCGATCAGAATCTGCTCGGGCCTGGCCCGGCCCTTGATGAGGTAGTCGATGTCGCCGACCACGCCGACGCTGACGACGTCGTCCGGCAGTGGGATGTACCAGAACCAGCCGTTCTGATCCTTTACGTGCAGCACGAGCGTGGCGCCCTCGTCGCGCGGACCCGGGTCACGATAGGCGCCGCGGTAGTGGGCGAAGACGGCGGCCTTCCGCAGCGACGGGTCGGCCTGGCGGATGCCGAGCTTGTTCGAAAGCAATGCCTGCGTACCGGTCGCGTCGACCACGACGCGGGCGCGCAGCTCGACGCGCGCGCCGTCCTCGCGTGTGGCGACGACGCCCGCGGCGCGCGGCCGGCCGTGCGCACCGTCTTCCTCGAAGATGACGTCGGAGACGGAGACGCCCTGCCAGACGTGCGCGCCGTGCTCTGCGGCGTTGTCGAGCATCATCTGGTCGAACTCGCTCCGCAGCACCTGCCAGGTCTGCGAGCATTCGTGCGGGTTCATCTCGTCGAAGTAGAACGGCGCGGATTCCTTTCCGCTCGCGTTGACGAACTGCACGCTGTACTTCTTGACGAAATGGCTCCGGTGCAGCTTCGGCAGCATTCCCAGCCGCTCGAACGTCCAGTACGTCTCCGGCATCAGCGACTCGCCGATGTGGAAGCGCGGGAACCGCGACTTCTCGATAATCAGCGTGCGGCGGCCGTGCTGCGCAAGCAGCGTGCCGACGGTCGATCCGGCCGGTCCGCCGCCGATGACGATCACGTCGTACGAAGCTTCAGTCGCGCGCGCTGCGCTCATTCACTTCTCCTGCTTGCGCGTTGCTCGAACCGTCAGTACGGCAAGCGCGAGCGAGTGGTCGGATCATCTGGATCCCGAGCGCGAGCGAGTGGCTCGCCGGCGCACGCGGTGCTGATCGCGGCTCCCGCCGATCACCGTTCACTTTTCACTTCTCGCTTTTCACTGGCCACGACTTCGAGCAATTCGATCGCCGGCTCCTCGTCGCAATAGATGACGCCGACGCGGCCGTACACCGGGGCGTCGCCAGGCGCGAACGGGTCCGCGATCGGGGTTCCCTTCGGAAACCGAAAGTACCAGCGCGGGCTGATCCGCCGCAAGACGCCGTGGCGGACCAGGATTTCGCCCAGCGGACGACGTTTTTCGAGGACTTCGCTCCGTACCGCCTGACTGACGGAATCGAGGTTCATCTGCATGACGCCCACTTCGACGACGCGCCGCTCGGCGCCGGCGGTCAGCAGCACACGGCGCGCGTAGTGCCGCGCGTCGCGGCGCTCGGCCAGCACACGCAGTTCGAGCGGCGCGCCGAAGTGGTCCTCGAGCACCACGGTCATGTGCTCGCGGTGTACGAGCAGCTTGCGCGCCAGCGGCGGCAGTTCGTCGGCGCCGACGCGCGGGCAGCCGCCCACGAAGGCAAGGTCGTCGAAAAAACCGTCGCACAGGTCGGCCAGGGCGGCGTGGGGTTGGCGAAGCGTTCGGTTCGGCAAGCCACAAGCCTCCTTCACGCGTGCGCCCATGTGCTGACGGCACGCACTCCGCGGCCCGGCGCCGCGCTACGGCGCCGCTGTGCCATTCTGAAACTCCGGCTCGAAGAACCGCGGCAGCAGCGCATCGACGCGCAGCAGACCCGCGCGCGTCAGCGTTACTCGATCGCCGTCCGGCGCCGCGAGCCCGTCGCGGCACAGCGAGTCGAACGCTGCGGCAAATTCCGAAATGATTTCCACCTCAAACTTGGCGCGGAAATATTCCGCGTCGATCCGCCCGAGCTTGAGCTGGAGCACAAGCTCGCGGATGAGCCGCTGGCGCGGCGTCATCGGCAACGCCCGGCGGATCGGCGGCGCGTCGCCGTCCACGGCGGCGAGGTAGTCGTCCCACTGGTCGGCGTTCTGGAAGTGCACGCCGCCGAGATGCGAGAACGACGCGACCCCCGTGCCGAGCATGTCGGCGCCGCGCCAGAGCGAATCGCGGTACACGAAGTTGGCAGGCGAAGCGCCGGCGGTGGATTGTGAGCGGACGAGCGTGTACGCGCTCGACACGGTGTATCCGGCGCGCTCGAACGCCCGGAACGCCTGCTCGACCCAGGCGCGCTTCCGTTCCCACGACGCCACCCCGGAGCCGCCGCCGGCGCGCAGTTCTCTCGAAAACGTGGTGTTACGCGGCAGCTCCATCTGGTAGATCGTGACGCTGTCGGGCGCGAGAGCCAGCGCCTTTGCGACCACGTCGCTCCACTTGGCATCCGTTTCGCCCGCCAAGCCGGCGATCAGGTCGATGTTGACCTGGTCAAATCCGGCGGAGCGAATCCAGTCCCACGCGCGGTGGATCTCTGCCGAGCGGTGTGCGCGGCCGTTGTGCTCCAGAATCTCGTCGTCGAAGTGCTCCACCCCGAGGCTCAGCCGCGTGACGCCGATGCGGCGGATGGTGCGGACCTTGTTCTCCTTGAGCGTGCCGGGCTCGCACTCGAACGTGACCTCGCGCGCCGCCTCCCAGCGCCAGGACCGGTTGATCCGCTCGACGAGCCGCTCAAGCTGGGCGGTGCTGAGAAACGACGGCGTGCCGCCGCCGAAATAGACGAACTCGAACTCGCGCTCGGCGAGCGCGGCGCGTCGCTTATAGAGCGCGATCTCGCGCGCCAGGGCGTCGAGGTAGGTTTCGACCTGCTCGGCGTTCTTGTCGGTATACACGCGGAAGTAGCAGAACTTGCAGCGTTTGCGGCAGAACGGGATGTGCACGTACAGGCCGAGCGGCGCGGGCTGCGGACGCGGCGTGGCCAGCGCGGACAGCGCCGCGGGGACGTGCTCCGGTCGCCACGCGTGGAACGGCGGGTAGTTCGCGACGAAGTAGCTGCCGATCTCGGTCGGCGCTGCGTCGCTGAGGATGTCCAGTTGCATCGTCGGCCGCGTCCGTCGTGGGTTGAAAGCCTCCGCCCTTACCATGAGTGTAGCGGAGCGGACGGCCGCCCGGCGCGATTCCGCCCAAAAAGCCGCGGCCCGCGGCGCAGGCGGCCGCGAAAGGCGATTTACGGCCTGCGCGGGCGGCGGGGGGCGTCGTTCGGCGGGCGA
>JABRWC010000063.1:0-53406 GCA_039961675.1 Phycisphaerae bacterium | reverse complement strand
TTGTGGTGCTGGCCGTCCACAGTAGGCCCGCAACCAGGTCCGCCGTCGCTTCGTCGCGAACCACAGCCGAGGCGCGCCACGCTTCGAGAATCACGGCGACGCCTCGCATCCCAGAAGCACCCAGTCGTACGCGCCGGTCACGGCCCGCCAGATCTCGCAGATGAGCCAGGACATGTTGAGCACCTCACAACGTGCTCCTCTCTCACTCCCGAGGTTCTGCGATTTCCATGTCTTGCGCATCGGATGAAACTTGCGCCTGCTTGAGCCGGAGCGGCTTTCGCCTCGTACAGGTCGCGGGCGCAGGCGTGGGGCCGGACGGCGACGCCGCAAACATAGGTCCGGTAAGAACGCTCTGTGTGCAGATCGCACGAAATGCCAAGTGATCTCCCCGGGCATCCGATCGGGCGCGCTTTCGGAATCGTGCGCTCGCGCAACTGCTGAAATGACAGCCAGTTGCGCGTTACATTCGAACAGAATAAGCCGGAAAATACAGGAAATAATTTGACCGAGTGAAAAGCGCGGTTATTCTAGTATCGTTGGGAGGAGGAGGAATCCCCCAAGCTGGGCATATCTGTACGGCCGTAGCGGTTTTTGTGTAGTTCGAGAATGGGGTGGGCCGGCGAGTCGGCGCGGTGAGTGCTGCGCCCGGTGCGGCGTTCGATCGCGCCGGATGGCGCGCGCCGACGTCGGAAACCGTAGCACGGGCCCAATCAGGGCACCGGCTTTCTAGTCTGCGCGGCGGGCGTGCGTAACCCCGCCAATGCACCAGAGGAGGAGCACAGGATGCGTGCGTATCTGTGGAAATTCTCGAGCGCGGCGCTGGCCTTAGCCGGCGCTGCGGCCGCTGTCGCCCAGGAGACGGGCTTCAGCGGCGGGCCGGTGTACTCGACGACCGTCAACGGCGACTACGTCGTCGCGGGGTCGAGCACCAGGAATTCGAGCACGGGCCAGCCTGATCCGTTCGGGCTCACCGTCGCTGGGGTTCCCGGCGGCGCGACCGTCGTGAAGGCCTTCGCGGCCTGGAACCACCTCACGTATACTCCGGGCGATCTGTCTGATTCGACGATTACGATCGACGGCTTCGGCGTAGCCGGCGCGCTGATGGGCACCGGCACGCCGGACCTGTGCTGGGGCCGGACGTACGGCGCCGCGTATCTCGCGGATGTGACCGGCATCGTAACGGGCAACGGCGTGTACTCGATCGGCGGCGCGGTGGACGATGCGGCCACCGGCTCGCTCGGCGAGGGCATCTCGCTGCTCCTGATCTACGACGACGGCGGTCCGGCGCGGACGGTCGATGTGTTCTCCGGATACACATCGAGCACGTCGCAGCCCGGCGGCCCGGGCGCGGCCACGACGTGGACGCTGTCCGGCGCCTACATGGGCGGCGCGGCGCACTTCTTCGCCAACGGGCTGGACGGCCAGTTCGCGGACGACGACTTTTACGTCAACGGGTTCGAGTCCAGCGCGCTGACGGGCGGAACGCCGACCGACGCCTGGCAGGGCCTGATCGGCCCCGGTCCCGCGAGCAGCAACTACTACGACCACGCCGAAGGAGACATCTCGGGCCTGATGGGCCTGGGAGACACCACGCTGTCGATGCTCACTGCGACTCCCGAGTTCGACTGCATCGGCCAATCGTTTGGCGCCCTGTCGTACATCCCGGAACCGGCCACGCTGGCGCTGATCGCGCTGGGCGCACTGGCGCTTCGGCGTCGCTAATCGGCGGCAGAAGCTCGGTTCAACGTACTCTCAGGCAGGCCGCGCCGCTTTGGCGCCGCGGCCTGCCTCGTTTTCCCACGCCGATTCCACACCCGCACTCCGGCGAAAGTGAACTCCGCTCGCCCCCCGCGCCGAAGGCGGATTGCGGCCCAAATGGCGTTTGCGCCTGGGATTACGGTGTGAATTACTCACGCGTCGCCACCGCCGGCGCCGATTCCGAAAAAAAATCGCCCCACGCTTTGACTTTTCCCCGCGAGCGTTCCTATGACTTGGTGTACAGGGAGGAGGACATTTCGCCGTTCGCGTGGAAATGCCCCTTGTACATGCTTTCGTGACGTACCGGGCATCGCTCAACCGTTTCGTCGTGACGCCCTCGGGCGACGCATGCGGCGGCGGTGAGCGAGGCGGATGCGCCGTAAGGCCGGCCGCCGGCGACTTCGGACCCGGTCCGTGCCAAGATGTAGTTTGAAGTAATTGATTGCAGCAGAGGCAGCAACGGCAGTCCGCTCGCCTGCCCACAGCGAGCGGGGTCACGGTGCGCCCAGTCACCGAACGAGTGGATCGAACGTTTTCAACCACCCAAAGGAGGAGACCGTGATGAGAGAAAACCTGTTCAAGACCGGCGCAGCGCTGCTCGTCCTCACGTCCGCCGCCGCAGCGCTCGCGGCCGAAACCGGCTTCAGCGGCGGCCCGTACTACTCGACCGTGGTCAACGGCGACTACGCCGTCACCGGGTCGAGCACGCGCAGCTCGTCCACCGGACAGCCCGACCCGTTCTCGATGGACGTGACCAACGTTCCCGCCGGCGCGAGCGTGGTCAAGGCGTTCGCAAGCTGGAGTCACCTGACGAACGATCCGCTCGATCCCGCCAATGCGGCGATCGAGATCAACGCCACGCCGGTCACCGGCGCGCTCGTCGGCTACGGCGACCCCGACCTGTGCTGGGGATTGTCCTACGGCGCTTCGTACGTCGCCGACGTGACCAGCATCGTTACCGGCAACGGTACCTACCGCATCGGCGGCGCCACCGACGACTTCTCGACCGGCGCGCTCGGCGAGGGCATCACGCTGCTGCTCATCTACGATGACGGCAGCGCGGCCAAGGTCGTCGACGTGTTCGCCGGCTACACCGGCAATACATCGAACCCGTCCGGCCCGGCCGTCGGAGCCTGGACCTTCTCATCCGCGTACGCCGGCGGCTCGGCGCACTTCTTCGTAAACGGCCTGGACGGCCAGTTCGCCGACGACGACTTCCTGATCAACTCGATGGACGCCAGCGCCCTCAGCGGCGGAACACCGACGGATGCCTGGCAGGGCCTGATCGGCCCCGGCGGCGCGGGCTCAAACTACTACGATCACGCGGAAGGCGACATCGCGTCCTACCTCTCCGCCGGCGACACGGGCCTGGAGCTCATCAGCGGCACGCCCGACTTCGACTGCGTCGGCCACAGCTTCGGCGCCCTCTCGTACGTGCCGGAGCCGGCTTCGCTCGTGATCCTGGCGCTCGGCGCGCTCGCTCTGCGTCGCCGCTAGTCGAGAACGACGCATACTCTGCTTCCTGTGAACGCGCGGGCCGCGTCCCTCTCGGGGGATGCGGCCTGCCGCGTTTCCTGCGGCTCCGCTGAATTCGCACGCCCGCATGCTCCGCTTCCCGCTGCACAGCTAGTTCGCTTCGTCCTTTCGTCCCTTCCGCACTTTGCCCCTTCGTCCGTTCCGTCGTGCCCGTCGCCGCCGCGCCGCACAATTCCATTGCTTCCGCCGACGTGCGTCGGTAGGTTGAGAGTGCGCCGAGTATCCGGAAAACCCGGATGATCGCAGCACATCGGGACCACAATATGCGCAAGCGACGATCTCAACGCGCGTCTGCCGCCGCCGCTGCTGCGTTGCTCTCGATGACGCTCGCCGCCATGCCCGCAGGCGCGGAGTGCCTGACCTCCAAGCTCCTCTCAGGCGACCCTGCCGCGACGGACAACTTCGGCGTCGCGGTCGCGATCGACGGCGACTACCTCGCGGCCGGCGCACACCACGACGACGAAGGCGCGATCAACGCCGGCGCGGTGTACGTCTTCCAGCGCAGCGGCGGTGCATGGCTTCAGCGGGCCAAGCTGCGCGCCGCAGACCCCACCGCGAACGACGTGCTCGGGCTGACGGTCGCGATCGACGGCGACACGGTTGTCGCGGGCGCGTTCCTCGACAACAGCCCGACGTTCCACGCCGGCTCGGCGTACGTGTTCCGGGGAAGCGGCGCGAACTGGTTGCAGGAAGTCAAGCTCGTTGCGCCGGTGCAGAACATCTGGCAGGAGTTCGGCGCGTCCGTGGACATTTCCGGCGACCGCGTCGCGGTCGGCGCGCCGCTCGGCGGCGATCCCAACGCCCCCGTCGGCCAGGCGTTCGTGTTTCTCCGCGCCGGTACTTCGTGGGGTCTTGAAGCCGAACTCACCCGCGCCGCGGACGACGCCGACCCGAACGAGGCGTTCGGCTCCGCGGTCGCGATCGACGGCGACGTGGCGTGTGTCGGCGCCGACATGGACAGCGACGCGCAGCACAACCGCGGCGCCGCCTACGTCTTCCGCCGCTCGGGCGACGCGTGGACGCGCGAAGCGAAGCTGACGGCTTCCGACGGCGGCGCGGAGCATCGCTTCGGCAACGCCGTGGACATCCAGGGCGACCTGGCGCTGATCGGAGCGTACTCATACGACGCGCCGGGACCGGTCTACAACGCCGGCGCGGCGTACGTGTTCCGCCGCGTGCACGGCGCCTGGTCGCAGGAAGCCAGACTGACCGCCCCGACGCTCGTGACCGACGCGAGTTTCGGCATCTCGGTCGCGCTCGACGGCGATCGGGCGCTGATCGGTTCGTGGTGGGACGACGAGGCCGTCGACACGGCCGGGGCGGCGTACGTGTATCGATACAACGCGGGCGCGTGGGTGTTGGAGCAGACCTTGCTCGCGAATGATCCCGCCGCGATGGACAACTTCGGCGTCGGCGTCGCGCTGGACGGCGCCAGCGCCGTCGTCGGCGCGTGGCAGGACGACGAGGCCGCGCTCGACGCCGGTGCTGCGTACACCTTCGAGCTGGACGCCGATTGCAACGGCAACGGAATCTGCGACGGCCAGGAGTTGACCGGCGACCTCAACGGCGACGCGCGCGTCGATCTCGCCGACCTCTCCGATCTGTTGAGCCCATACGGAGCGTGCACCGGCGATCCAGCCTACAACGCCGCCGCCGACCTCGACGGCAGCGGCTGCGTCAGCCTGGCCGATCTTTCGCTGCTGCTGGAGAACTTCGGCCTGAGCGTGTGCGGCGGGTGAACAGCGGCCTCGGCGACGGCTGGCTCATTCTTCATGGCGGCGCACTGGGCGACCTGGCGCTCACGGTGCAGTTTGCGCTGCGCCTGCCGGGCGTTTCGCCCGCGAGCACTCTCACGGTCATCTCGCGCGTGCGGCTGGGTGATCTGTCCGACTGCCAGCCCGCCGTCCGCTGCCTCTCCTCCGACTCGATCGGTGCGCACTGGCTGCATGCCGATAGTGACTCGCCTCCGCCGGCGCGCTTGCGCGAGCTCGTTGCGGGGGCAACCGTTTGGAACGCACTGACTGACGAACGTTCGGTAGTGCATCCACGGCTGCTGTCGCTGAAGCCTCGCGCGCTCTGGAGCACCGATCCGCGGCCGGAGCCCGGCGTCGAAGCGCACATCACCGAACAATGGCGGCGCCGGCTGGAGCGGCTCGGCCTCTCGCTGCCGACTGGCACGTTTCGCCGGCGCGACCGCACGTCGCTTTCCGTGCCGGAATCGCTTCGCCAGCGCGGGCGGCGGCAAATGAATGACGCGCTTCATTACTCCTCCTTTGCTTCCAGGCAGATGCAGGCCGACGACCGTCGTGTTCGCGACGCCGACCCGCCCGATCGGCTTGACGGCGTGAATCCGCCTCTTCCGCCGGCGAAAACCGGGGTCGTCCTGATTCATCCCGGCGGCGGCTCGCGGGCGAAGTGCTGGCCGCTGGAGTCCTTCCTCTCCGTCGCGCGGCGTGTGGAAGCCGCCGGTCGTGCGGTCGCCTTCGTCGTGGGGCCGGTGGAGCTGGACGTGTGGCCGCGGTGCGACCTGGATGCCATCCGCAGCGAATTCGCGCTGCTGGTGCCGACCCACACCGATGAACTGGCCGCGCTCCTCGCCGGCGCGGCGGCGCTGCTGAGCAACGACTCCGGTCCGGCGCACCTCGCGGCGCTGCTGGGCACGCCCACGGTCACGCTTTTCGGGCCGACCTCACCGACAGTCTGGCGACCGTTGGGGCACGCGGCGCGGGCGCTTGAAGGCCAACCCGACTCGCACGGGCGCGATTGGGGCGTTCGCACCGACGAGGTTGTGCAGACGATTTGCACAGTGGGGAGCTGCGACATTAATCGCTGATGGCCGCGCGCGAACAAGCCCCGCCGAAGCGGGGCTTGTCGTACAGTTCCATCGCGATGCGGCCTCGCGGTCTCAACGCCGACGATGAATCAGACGCGCCGCTGGCCGTGTTCCGCCGCTACGGATTCGTCCGGATCAGCACCGCGCGCGACGCGCTGCGCCCGAACCGATGCGCCCGGCCCTCCGCGTGAACGTCCGTCCGAACCACGCGGAAACGCGACTGGCTCACGCCCACCCCGTCCGCCGAAGCGTCGGCGTGATACCCCGCGTCGCTGATCGCACGCACGTTGCTGATCGAGCGCCCGCCGAAGCTGTCCGAGATCGAATCGCTCACGCTCGTCGCCCGGCCGCCGAGCGCGCCGCGGCTCACCGCCCGGCTGTCGCTCACCGCCTCGCCATGGTCGCTCAGCGACGTGGAGGTCGAGCGGCTGACCGCGCGCCCGTTGAACGTGCCGTCCGCCAGTGCGTCGCTGTTGCTCAGCGCCACCCCGCCGATCGTCGCCGCGATGCTCTCGCTGTCCGCGATCGCGCTTCCGCCCCAGACGCCGAACGCGTCCGCGTTGGCCCGGCTCTGCGCCAAGCCGTGGTCGGCGGTCGCCACGGAGCGGCTGTCGGCATAGCCGTTATAGGACCCGCGGGCGGCACTGACCGCATCCGCTCGTCCCCCGTTGGTCGCCCCGGCGATCGCCAGCGAGTTGGCGTTCCCGGTCGCGACGGAGGTCGCCGTCGCCCGTCCGCCGTTGCTTGCGGTTGAGATCGCCGTGCCGCTGGCCGCGAAGGCCGGTGCAATCGCCAGGATCAGTCCCATCGAACAGGCCAGAAAGCGTTTCATTGCTTCACTCCTCAGCGTTGCCAGCCGTCCGACGCACCCCGTCGCCGCTGGCCGCGCCGGATTGGACGCCGGCCGCCGCGCCGTTATTCACGCCGCCGGCGGAATTTCCGCGCGGCCCGCGGTATTCTGCCGACCGTCGAAAATTCTCCGATTTCGCGTGAATAACGTGCCCGACCCCAACGTCGATAGCGTGGAACTGCGTCTCGTGCGGGCGGCCGCCGCGGGCGACCCGGAGGCCCGACGGACGCTCTTCGAGCAGCACCGCCAGGCGGCGTACGCCGTGGCGCTGCGGATTACGGGGCGCAACGAAGATGCGCTGGACGTGGTGCAGGACGCGTTCATTCGGGCGTTCGAACGGCTCGGCGAATTCCAGCACGAGGCCGGCTTCAAAACCTGGCTTCTGCGGATCACCAGCAACCGGGCGCTCGACGTGCTCCGCGCCCGCAAGGTGCGTCTGGCCGTACGCCTCGACGGCGACGACGACGAGGAACGCAGCCTGGAACCGGCCGCGGACGCCGACAACACCGCCCCCGGCCGCGAGCTGGAAGCCGGCGAGCTGCGCGAGCGCTTGCAGCGCGCCATCGAAAAGCTGCCGCCGGAGCAGCGCACGGTGTTCGCGATGTACGCCACCGGTGAGCTGACGTACGAACAGATCGCCGAGGCCGTCGGCATTCCGATCGGCACGGTGATGAGCCGGCTGTATCACGCCCGCCGCCGGCTGCACGAGATGCTCGCCGACCTGGCGCCGGGCGGAGCGAAGAAGTGACGCCGATGCGCGAGAACCTCGATCAATTGCTGGAGCGCGTGGCGGCCGGACGGCTGGACGAGCTGTCGCCCGAGCAGGTCGCCGCGCTCGAAACGCACCTGAACGCGAACGCGGCCGCCGCGGCGCGCTTGGCGAACCTCCTCCCCCGGCCGCCGGCCGGGCCGCTCGCGCGCGTCGCCGAGCCCTCCGCCGCCCAGTGGGAGCGCGTGTGGCGCGGCGTGGAGGCCGCGGGATCGCGACAGGCGGCGCGCGGCACGGATGCGGCGAGCGCTCCGCAGACGATGCGCGGCCGCACGCGCCGCTTCTTGCGCTTGTGGGAAGGTATTGCCGCGGCGGCGGCGTGCGTGCTCTTCGCGGTGCTGTGGCGCAGCAGTCAGCCCGCGGCGGAGGCGAGCTGGCCGATCCAGCTTTCGCAGCACGTCGAGGTGGATTCACTGGAGGTCTTTGACGATTCCACCGCGTTTGTGGTCGTGCCGGACGACGGCAGCGACGGCGCGGTGATCTGGGTCCTCGATGAACCGGGAGCGTGAAGATGAGCACGGCAGTAGACAACATCCAGGCGCAGTTCAGGCGCGGCGTCCGCCGATGGACGGCGCCGCTGGCGCTGCTGGCGCTGCTGACCGCGGCCGCGCCGGCGTGGGCGCAAAGCGGCGAAAAGTTCGACGTGTCGGTCTGGGCCATCCGCGCCACGAAGGGCGACAGCGAGATCGACCCCGAACTCAAGTCGATCGCCCGACAGCTCCAGGCGCAGTTCAAGGTCACGGGTTTCAAGGTCGTGGCCAAGCGCAACGGGACGGTCGGCAAGGGCGAGACGTTCTCGGCCGACCTGACCGGGCGCTTCAAGGCCCGCCTGACGCCGCTGAATCGCGACGGCAAGCGCGTGCAGATGAAGGTGGAGATCCTGGAGCGCGAGGGGCGCGAGGAGAAGCAGCGCCTGGGCACGACGGTGACGATCGACAGCGGCCGGTTCAACCTCCAGGGAGGCTGGAAGCTGGGCGGCAAGGGCGACGACATCTTGATCGTGGCGACCTCGGGCAGGTAACGCGCCGAAATCCCGCGCGGGACGGCGTGCGCCAGCCGCCGCGCTCGAACCCCCAAGACGCAGCGGCCGCCAGAAGCTCACCCACAGAGCGGCGACCGGCCGGGCGTTGCGCCAGCCGCGCCTGACCACACGCCCTCTACGGCACGGCCAGTGGGTGCATCAGCACGCTCTCGCCGGCCGCAAGCTTGAGCACCAGGTCCGGGCCGTACGAGCCGTCCACACCGGCCCCGTGAATTCAAGGCTCCCCGTGATCGGCCCATCGCGCAGCAGCGCGCCCGAGCAGGTCCAAGAGCCCGGCTCGCCGACGACGTTGTACAGCGTCTCGCCGCCGCCACTCGCCGACTGCTTTTCCGACCGCACGAGCTCGGAAGCGACAAGCGAGATCGGACGCACGCCGAGGTAAATTCGAAGTACTGAGGTCGCTGGCATCGCCGGCGCGTCGGGTTTTCGATACACCTGCGCTGGCGCACGTCCTCGCGACCGGACTTGGGCCGCCCGAGCCGGCTCTGGTTGCGGTAGTCGTCGAGAACCGCGGGAGGCTACCCGCGCCAACGGCTGCGATCCGCGGGGTTCGCCGTCCGTGGCGCTGCCGGGTCCGTGACGGATGTGATAGGAGCGGCGTACGTCCCAGTGTGTACGCCGCTGCCATGGTGGCTACGCGCACGTCGTGCCGAAGTTGGTGAGCAGCACCGCCAGATCGCTCAGGTCGACGTCGCCGTCGGTGTCAAGGTCGCCGTCGGCAAGCGTCGCACCGGCGGGCGTGCCGAAGTTCGTGAGCAGGTCTGCGAGATCGGCCAGATTCACTCGACCGTCGCCGTTCACGTCCCCGGGCAGGCCGCAACCGCCGCTGCGATCCTAAACGAATACGTCATCCGCATTGTTCGTGTCGGCGGCCACGAGGTTGGAGGCGCCGCTGGCAAATGCGACGGAGCGCCCCTCGGTGGAGATGGAGCGGGTCATGATGAGGTCGCTCCCGCCGTTGCCCCGCGTTCCGTCGGAGGCGACGCTGATGCGCGTGGTGGATGCAGCGAGCGTCGTGCTGACGTTTGCCAGCACCAGGCCGGCGATCGCAATCCAGCGCGCACAATTGGGTCGCTGTGTCGGTCGGTTCAAGTCCCAGCTCCTACTATCCCGGGCGACGCGTGAGCCGGACCTGACGCCAGGCGCATCGGGCGGCCCACCCGATCGTTAACCCGTCTCAACACAGATCCGGGCGTCGCGCATCAGCCGCCGGCAATGCGGGCAAGCGGCGCTTGTGAAAACCGCAAACCGCCCTCTATCGTCCGTACCGATCAGTTTCGGCTCGGGGGACAGTGCCGAAAAAACATTCGCCGAGATCGCCAGTACGTCCTGGTATCGGGTCAGATTCGAAACGGCCGGTTCGGTCCGAGCGGCCGCACGGAGGGTTCGAACGCGATCGCGCAACCGGCGCTGAAGCGAGTCCAACCGGAACAGCCGGCTTTGGCCGGCGCGTCGTGGTCCGCAATTACGCGAATCGATCGATCGTGGCTCTTGAGGCGGCGCCGGACCGATTTCCCTCGGGTTCAGCTCGGGCGAACGAGGCAGCGTGGATTCAGGTTGATGTCGCCCGGCACTGGAGGTGCCCTGCGGCCGCGAATGAACGGCGCCTTGCCTGCGGCTGAAATATATGGTATAATTGCCATTGAACCATGGAACCGCGGCCCCGACACTCCCGCCAACGGTACGAAGCCCGGGCGCGCATCGCCAAGGCCCTTGCCCACCCCAGCCGGCTGATGATCCTGGAGGCGCTGGAGAACCGCGAGATGTGCGTCTGCGACCTGACCGAGCTCGTCGGCGCCGACCAGTCCACCGTCTCCAAGCACTTGGCCGTGCTCAAGCAGGCCGGCCTGGTCGCGGACCGCAAGGAGGGCGTAATGGTCTACTACAAACTCAAGGTCTGCTGCCTCAAGGGCTTCTGGGAGTGCATCGAGACCGTTCTGGCTGAGAACCTCAAGCTCCAGCAGGCGGTCCTGCAATGAGACGCCCGACGGTGGCCGATGCCGCCTGCCGCCCCGCGACTCTTTTTTTCAGAATTCAATGGCGCAATGGCCATATAAGCATAAATAGCGCCGCCCGCCCAAGTGAGAGGCCAGACCTGCCGTGATCCCCCGCGAATGGAAGATCGCCGCCGCGTTCGTAAGTGTCTTTTTCGTCGCCTATTACCTGCCGTTGACTGACCCGAAATACTCCCGCGCGATCATCGAAGCGTTCAAGCTGCTCCAGTGGTACGCGCGCAACCACACGCTCGCCTGCGTGGTCCCGGCTTTGTTCATCGCCGGCGGCATCATCACGTTTCTGTCGCAGGACGCCGTGATGCGCTACCTGGGGCCGAAGTCGAACAAGTTCTGGGCGTACACGGTCGCCTCCGTCGCCGGCGTCGTGCTGGCCGTATGCTCGTGCAGCGTGCTGCCGATGTTCGCCGGCATCTATCAACTCGGCGCGGGGCTCGGACCGGCGTCTGCCTTCCTCTATTCCGGACCGGCCATCAACATCCTCGCCATATTCCTGACGGCTCGCGTGCTCGGCTTCGACATCGGACTGTGGCGCGCGCTCGGGGCAATCGGCTTCGCCTTCGCGGTCGGGCTGGGAATGGCGTGGCTCTTCCGCAAGGAGGAGCGCGCCAAACTCGAAGCCGCGCTTCAGACGCCCGACCCGCCGGCGCCGAAGCGCCGCATGGGGCAGAACGCCGCCCTGCTCGGATGCATGATCGGCTTCCTGATCTTCAGCGACTGGTTCAATCCGGGCGATGCGGTCGTGCAGCGAACCGATGGTACGACGATCCGCGGCGTCGTGCTCCAGGAGATGCGCGACGAAGTGATGATTCAGGTCCAGGAGAGCGTCGGCTCGATCCGCGCGGGTGAACGGCTCACGCTGCCCAAGACCGAAATCGCCGCGATCGTCGAGGCCAAAAGCTGGGTCATGGACGTCTACCACGTCCGCTGGTGGCTCGCCGGCGCCTGTGGGCTTGTCGTTGCATTCATGAGCTGGCGCTGGGTCGAGCGCGACGAGTTCAAGACCTGGATGCACAACACCTGGGACTTCGGCAAGCTGCTCATCCCGCTGCTGTTCGGCGGCGTGTTCGTCGTGGGCTTTATTTCGGCACTGCTGCCCGACAAGCAGATCGCGGGCCTCGTAGGCAACAACAGTCTCAGCGCGAACTTCATCGCGTCGCTGGTCGGCGCACTGTTCTATTTCGCGACGCTGACGGAAGTCCCGATCACGCAGGCGCTGATGGAACACGGCATGGCGAAGGGGCCGGCGCTGGCACTCTTGCTCGCCGGGCCGGCGTTGTCGCTGCCCAACATGCTCGTGCTTCTGAAGGTGATGGGCGTGAAAAAGACGGTCGCGTTCAGCTCGCTGATCGTCGTCGTCGCGACCATCGTCGGAATGATTTTCGGCGCGACGCTGTCCGCCGGCGCCGCCCCCCTTGCGCACGCTGGAGCTGCACCATGAAGATCGAAGTCGTTGGAACCGGCTGTCCAAAGTGCAATCTCCTGGAGCAGGCCGCCAGGTCCGCCGCGGATAAGCTCGGTCTGGCGTACGAACTTGAGCACGTGAAGGACTTCCGCGAGTTCGCAAAGCGCGGCGTCATGTTCACTCCCGCACTGCTGATCGACGGCAAGATCGTCGTGGCGGGAAAGGTGCCGAGCGAAGCGGAGTTGTCGAAGCTGCTCTCGCAAGCGGTCGGTTGAACCGGGCCGCGCTGCGAGCTCGAATGCCGGGGGGAATTCGCATGTCCGGACAACACACGCGCAGCGCCGCGCTCGTCGCAACCGTAGTCGTGCTGGTTGTTGGCGTCGCCGTCTACAGACAGCGTTCGACGCCGCCGGCGAGCGCCGCGCGGCCGAACGCTGACCTGCCGCGCCTGCTCGATCTCGGCTCGGACAAGTGCCAGCCGTGCAAGGAGATGGCCCCCATTCTCGCCGAGCTCAAGCGAGAGTACGCCGGCAAGGCCACGGTCGATTTTCTCGACGTCTGGAAAGACGCCGCCGCAGCCGAGCCGTACGGCATCCGCGTGATCCCGACGCAGATCTTCTACGACCGCGACGGCAAGGAGGTCTGGCGGCACGAGGGTTTCCTGGCGAAGGACGAGATCATCGCCAAACTCAAGGAACTCGGCGCCAAATGATGCTCCAGGAAATCGGCCAATACCTCGCCCAAGTCGTCGAGGGCAATCCCTGGCTCGCGCCGCTGGCCGCGTTTGTCGGCGGACTGCTCACCGCCGCCAACCCCTGCGTCCTGGCGATGGTCCCGCTCATGGTCGGCTACGTCGCGGGGCAGGAGCGGCACAGCGTCGGGCGCTCGTTTCTGCTCTCGCTGACGTTCAGCGTCGGCCTGACGATCATGTTCGCGATCCTGTTCTTCGCCACCTGGGCCGCCAGCTCCGTGCTGAAGACGGGCTGGTGGACGTACGTGGCCGCCGGCGTGTGCTTGCTGATGGGACTTCACCTGATCGGGCTGCTGCAATTGCATATTCCCGCACCTGCGGGCGTGCAGCCCAGACAAAAAGGATTTGTCGGCGCGCTGCTGCTCGGGCTGCTCTTCGGCCTGGTCTCGCTGCCGTGCGCCGGCCCGGTGCTGCTGACGCTGCTGGCGGTTGTTCCGCTCAGCGGCCGGGCGTTCGGCGCCCTGCTGCTGCTGGCATACAGCCTCGGGCACTGCGGCCTGGTGCTGGCGGGCGGCACGTCGATGGGGCTTGTACAGCGCCTGGCCGACTCGCGCGGCTGGACTGGCGGGACCGCGGCGTTGCGGAGGCTCGCCGGCAGCCTGATTCTGCTTGTCGGCGTCGTACTGCTGCTGTCGTAGCGCTCGGGGGCGTGTGGACCTCGCGCCGTGCGGCAGCGGGTGACGCAATGAAACGGGGAGGTGGACGTATGACAGCCGTGACTCGACGGGAGTTGTTCGCGAGGACCGGGCAGATGGGAATCGCCGCGGGGGTCGGCGCCCTCGTCGCCTACAACGGTTGCGCCCCAGCCGACGCGCTCCTGCCGACGGATTCCGGGCAGGACGCCGGCACCGATACGGGACAGGACACCGGCACAAACGGCGGCGGCACGGTCGATGCGGCGACCGCCAAATGGCCCCTGGCCTACGCCAAGCTCGACGTTGAGTACGTTCGGAAGCTCGGTCACCAGCAGTTCTACGAGGGCGACTGCTGCTATGGCGCGTTCTCGGCCATCGTCAAGGCTCTCGGCGAGCAGGTCGGCGAGCCGTTCGCCAGCTTCCCGCGCGACATGATGCGCTACGGCAAGGGCGGCGTGTACGGCTACGGAACGCTGTGCGGCGCGCTGAACGGCGCCGCGGCCGCGATCCAGCTCGTCACGGACGAGTCCACCGCCGGAAAAGTCATCACCGAACTGCTGAACTGGTACGCGGTCACCGAGCTGCCGACCGATCAGTCGAACCAGTACGCCGCCAATCACGAGTTCCTCGTCGAGACGCTCAAGACCGACGAGATTCTCCCACGCAACGCCGCGGGCAACGTGCTGTGCCACACGTCGGTCAGCAAGTGGTCGGTGCTCTCGGGGTACGCCAGCGGATCGGAGCAGCGCAAGGAGCGCTGCGCCCGACTGACGGGGGACGTGGCCGCCAAGGCCGTCGAGCTGCTGAACGCCGTGCAGGACGCAACGTTCACGCCGCTCCTCACCAGCCCCGGCGAGCAGGCCGGCTGCATGAACTGTCACAAGCCCGGACTGGACTTCGTGAGCGGGAACTTCACGCAGGGCAAAATGGACTGCGAGACCTGCCATGTGACGCCCGTGATCGCCCCGCACGACTGGTAATCATGCGGACTTACGCGGGCGATCGGCGCGCTGTCTAGTCCGCCCGCTCGCGGGCCGGATCGCGACCGCCCGCGAGCGGGCAAACGCCGCACAAGCCAGCGAGCAGCCCTCTTGCGGTTCGCTGGCCAGTGCCGCAGGAGGAACTCATCCGAGCGCGGCGAGGTCCGCGCCGTGGTTGATATGGAACACCTGGTTGTCGAGCAGCAGCGCCGGGACCGAGCGGACGCCCGCGCTGCGCGCCTCGGCAAGGCGGCCCTTGTCTTGCCCGAGATGCACGACTTCAACAGAATAGCGCTGCGGGTCCAGCGCGCCGACCAGAGCGCGCTCAGCGCTGACACACACGGGACATCCGGCGTGGTAGAAAACGGCCTTGGCTCTCATGATTCGCCTCCATTGCAGAGAATGCGGATCACGCCGCGGCGGGTGCCCGCCCGCGCCGTCCGCTGCATATCCTGTAGCGGACCGAGATAGGTATGCACAAGTAGGTACATTGTGGTGAGGTAGGCACCGCATGGTAACCATCCTGCAAGCCCGGCCCCACAGCGGCGCGTCGCCCGCGCCCGCTCGCCCCGCGCCCCTCGACGTCGCACAGGCCGTGCACGCCGTGGTGCGCTGCAAGTGGTCGCTCCAGATTCTGGCGCAAGTCCGTCGCGGCGTGCGCCGCCCCGGCGCCATCCGCCGCGCCTGCCCGCGCCTCTCGACCAAAGTGCTTAACGAACGCTTGCAGAAGATGCTGCGCTTCGGAATTCTGGAGCGCGCCGCGTTCCCCGAGATTCCGCCGCGAGTCGAATACCGCCTTACAAGCTTCGGTCGCCGATTCGTCGCCATCCTCGACGCGATCGACCGGCTCCAGGCGTCCGTCCTTGACGCCCCCAGAGAACGCAGCGGCGATGGAGCTCGGCAAGCGTCCCGCGCCGGCCGCCACGCGGGTCAAACGAAGGAGGAACGATGAACGACGGAACGGACATCCGCCGGCTGAACGTCTTCGAACGCTGCCTGACGCTCTGGGTCGCCCTGTGCATGCTGGTCGGCGTCGCACTCGGAAAACTCCTGCCCGGCCTGACCGACGCCCTGCGCCGCGTCGAGTTCGGCGGCGGCAGCCAGATCAACGTCCCGATCGCCGTGCTCATCTGGTTCATGATCTATCCGATGATGCTCAAGGTGGACTTCGCCTCGGTGCTGGGCGTCGGCCGCCGCCCCAAGGGCCTCCTCATCACCGGCTTCGTGAACTGGCTGGTCAAGCCGTTCAGCATGGCCCTCTTCGGTTACGTGTTCTTCAAGCACCTGTTCCTGCCGTGGATCGGCGCTGAATTGGCCGACCAGTACATCGCCGGCGTCATCATCCTGGCCGCCGCCCCGTGCACTGCGATGGTGTTCGTGTGGAGCTACCTGACGCGCGGCGACCCGGCGTACACGCTGGTGCAGGTCTCGGTGAACGACCTGCTGATGTTGGTGCTGTTCGCGCCGATCGTCACTTTCCTCGTCAGCGGCGCATCGGCGCTCACCGTCCCGTTCACGGTGCTGGTCTACGCCGTCATCTGCTTCATCGTTATTCCGCTCGCGGCAGGGGCGATCACGCGCTACGCGCTGATCCGCCGCCACGGCGCGCAGTGGTTCGAGCAGTCGTTTCTGCCGCGCTTCCACCCCATCGCCGTGCTGGCGCTGCTGGCCACGCTGGTGCTGATCTTCGCCTTCCAGGCCGACAACATCACCGGCCGCTTCCTGCACGTGGTGCTGATCGCGATCCCGATCCTGCTCCAGGTGTACTTCAACGCGTCGCTGGTCTACCTGCTCATGAAGGTGTTCCGCGTGCCGCACAGCGTGGCCGCTCCCGGAGCGCTGATCGGCGCGAGCAACTTCTTCGAGCTGGCCGTCGCGACCGCGATCGCGCTCTACGGCCCGCAGTCCGGCGCGGCGCTGGCGACCGTCGTCGGCGTGCTGGTCGAAGTGCCGGTGATGCTCAGCGTGTGCGCGATCTGCAACCGCACCCGCCGCTGGTTCGACGCGGCGTCGGCCGCCGATTGCCCGGACCCCGTCGCGGGCTGCTGCGCAAACTGGCAGGCGCTCGCGGTGCAAACCGGGGCGAGCGGCACCGACGCCGGGCCGCGCGGCGGGCGCTCGTAGACGCGGCCAGCGCGCGGACCAGTGCTCTGTCTCACAAATACGTCCTGATGGTTGGTGAGGGCAAATCTCTGCTTTGCGGGGCGAACCAGTGGTGTGCCGTCCCCGGAATCAGGCCGCGATTTTCTGAGACCGAACTCTAGCATCATCCCGGTGGTCAGGTAAGTTTCTTGGCCACCCACTCGCGTCCGGCCGCCAGCGCCTCGCCCAGCCGGGCCGGGTTCTTGCCGCCAGCCTGTGCCATGGTCGGCGGCCCGCCGCCGCCGCCCTCGACGATCGGCGCGACGGCCTTGATCCAGTCGCCGGCCTTGACACCCTTCTTGACCAGGTCGTCGGACACGGCGGCGACCAGGACGACTCTGCCGGTCGCAGTTGGAGGCTTGCCCGTCCCCGCTCCCTCGTCCCCGCCCAGGCGGCGATCGCCGCTCGGCTGGAACACCGCTTGAGTACCGGCGGCGGAGTCGACCGGCGGAATGCCCTCCACGCTGGCGAGCAGCACTGCGGCTGAACCGGCGCGTTGCTTGATCATGTCGGCCGCGAGCTTGAGGTTGTCCGTTGATGCGTCGTCCAGCGCGGCGACGACCAGCGTGGTCGGTCCGTGTTTCGCCGCCGAGGCCAGCAATTCGTCTACGCGGACGCGCATCACGTCCGCCGCGGCGGCGGTCGTCTGCTTCTGGCGTTTCTTGAAAAGCTGTTGGAGGTCGGCGAGCAGCGCGCGAAGCCGCTGCCGGTCGGCAACCCGGAATGTCTCCTCGTTGACGGCGCGCTGAAGGTCGGCCACGTCCGTTTCCAGGTTCGACGTCACAGTCGGGACGCCCGTGCCGCCGGACGCCTGTGGGGCGAGCAGCGCTTCGACGCGCTCGATGAGCCGCCGGCCCGTCTCGACGGCGCGGCGCGCGGCGTCGCCGGTGACCCCGACGACGCGGCGGATGCCCTTGGCGACGGCTTCCTCGTGCGTCAGCGCGAACGCCTCGATCTCGGCGGTGCGCTTCACGTGCGTGCCGCCGCAGAACTCGATCGAGTACTTCCGCCATTCGGCGCGGGTCGGGTCTTTCAGCAGCTCGGCGACGGGCACGCCGATGGACACGACGCGCACGCGGTCGGGGTACTTCTCGCCGAAGACGGCCCGCAGGCCGTTGATCTTCTGAGCATCCGCGAGCGGGACCGGCACGTTGTCGTTGGTCTCGACCGGCAGGTCCTGGCGGATTCTCTCGGCGACCAGTGATTCGATGCCTTCGAGCTCGGCCGGCTCGAGCGGTTTGCCGTGCGAGAAGTCGAAGCGCGTCTTGTCCGAATCGACGAGCGAGCCCTTCTGCTGGAGCTGTTGCCCGGCGGGGTCGAGGACTTCACGCAGTGCCCAGTTGAGCAGGTGCGTGGCAGTGTGGTTGCGCATGATAAGCCGGCGGCGCGGATCGGCGACGAGCCGACAGGGTTGCTCGACCCGAATCGTGCCGCTTGAAATCACGCCGACGTGTGCGACGACGCCATTGACGCGCGCGGTCGTGTTGACGCGCACACGGCCGGTCGGCGTCTCGATCAGGCCGGTGTCGCAAACCTGTCCGCCCTGCTCGGCGTAGAAGCACGTCCGATCGGTGATGACGACAACTTCGTCTCCGACGCCCGGACTCTGGCTGCGTGAGTGCAGCATGCGAATCGTCGCATCGATGGCCAGGCTCTCGCCATACTTGGGGGTTTCGTCGCAAGGGGTTACCGCTTGCGGACGCCATTCGTCGAGAATCGACGCCGTCTCGCCTGCGCCGCCGCCCCGCGCCCGCTCGCGCGCCGCTTCCATCAGCCGCTCGTACTCGCCGATATCGACCGTCATGCCACGCTCGGCGGCCATGATCTGCGTGAGGTCGATGGGAAAGCCGTAGGTATCGTGCAGCTTGAACGCGTCCTCGCCGCGAATGCGCCCGTGGTGCTCGCCGCGGGCGATCGCCGCCGCTTCCTCGAAAAGTTCGATGCCGCGCTCCAGCGTCCGCGCGAACGAGACTTCCTCCTCGCGAATCACCTCAACAATGCGCGGCGCGCTTTCGCGCAGCTTTGGAAACGCTTCGCCCACCACCTGCACGACCGTCGGCACGAGCCTGCACAGGAACGGCTCGTGCATGCCCAGGTACTGCCAGCCGTAGCGCACCGCCCGGCGCAGAATGCGCCGCAGCACGTATCCGCGGCCCTCCTTGTCCGGCAGCGCCCCGTCGCTGATCGCGAACGTGAGCGTGCGGATGTGGTCCGCGATCACACGGTAGGCCACGTCTCGCATGACGGCTTCGCGAGCGCCGGCGTCGATGAATCCGCCGGAAAGCAGTGCGCTCGTACCGACCGAGCTCTCCAGACGCCCGCCGTACGGCGCCGCGCCTGTGACCTTCGCGATCGCGTCGAAGATCGGCGCGAACACGTCCGTGTCGTAGTTCGTGACCTGCCCGACCCGTCCGGTCTCAAATCCGCGGATCACCGCGGCGACGCGCTCGAAGCCCATCCCCGTGTCCACGTGCTTGTCCGGCAGCGGCGTCAGCGCGCCGTCCGGGCCGCGGTTGAACTGGATGAACACCAGGTTCCAGATTTCGATCACACGCGCGTCGCCCGCGTTCACCAGCGGACCGCCGCTCTTGTCCGGCGTCAGGTCGATGTGGATCTCGCTGCACGGGCCGCAGGGTCCGGTGTCGCCCATCTCCCAGAAGTTGTCCTTGGCGCTGCCGGGGTGCACCCGCTCGGCCGGGAGGTATTGCAGCCACAGATCGCGGGCTTCGAGGTCGGGTTCGAGCTCCCATCCGTCCGCCCCTCCGTCCTTTCGTCCCGCGCGCCCTTCCTCCGTGACTTCGCGGCTTGGTGGCTTCGTGGCGGTTCTCTTCAATCCGCCGAAATACGTCGCATGCAGCCGTTGCGGGTCAATGCCCCAGACCTGCGTCAGCAACTCCCACGCCCAGGCGATCGCCTCCTTCTTGAAGTAGTCCCCGAACGACCAGTTCCCCAGCATCTCGAAGCACGTGTGGTGGTACGTGTCGTGCCCCACGTCGTCCAGGTCGTTGTGCTTGCCGCCGGCGCGGATGCACACCTGGCTGTTCGCTGCGCGCTTCAGCCGGCCGAACGCGCTGTGGCGGTCCGCCGTGCCCAGGAACAGCGGCTTGAACTGGTTCATCCCTGCGTTTGTGAACAGCAGCGTCGCGTCGTCCTGCGGCACCACGGGCGAGCCCGGCACGTGCGTGTGCCCGCAGCGGCGCACGAAGAAGTCGATGAACTCCTGGCGAACCTGCGCCGCGGTCCGCGGCGTCGGCGGCTGTCCCATAGTGGCTGCTCCCGTCAAAGACCCGTCATTCTAGCCCGCCGAGCGCATCGGGCGAATACCGACGATCGAACGACGAGCCGCCGTGCGTCGGGGTCCCGCCGGCTCGGACAGGGGAGCGTCGAGGACCCCCGCCGGCATACGGAACGAAACGAAGGGGGAGCGTCGGCGTCCCGCCGGCAATCATGCCGCGGGCGGGGCTTCCCGACCGAGCCGCACGAGTTGACGCCGCGGACAGGGACTCATAGCGTTCGGATACTGCTGCCCCCAGCGATCAATCGGGGGGGCGGCTGCGTGCAACGAGACCACGCGGTCAAGGAGGCATTCGATGGACGCGCAAAAGAGCATCAAGCTCCTGAATGAAGCGGTGGCCGACGAGTTGCAGGCCGTGCACCAGTACATGTACTGGCACTTTCACCTGGACGACCAGGGCTTCGGCCCGCTCGCGAACCTGCTCAAGCGCACCGCGGTTTTCGAAATGGGGCACGTGGAGAAGCTCGCCGAGCGCATCCTGTTCCTCAAAGGCGACGTGAAGATGACGCTGGCGGCGCCCGTGGAGCCGATCACCGAGCCGACCGAGATTCTCGCCAAGGCCGCGGCAATGGAGCATCAGTCGGCGCGCGACTACAACAAGGCCGCCCTCGCGTGCAGCGAGAACGCCGATGCCGTGTCGAAGCAGATCTTCGAGGCGCTGGTGGCGGACGAGGAAACCCACTTCGACGTGTTCGACAAGCAGCTCGACAACATCAAGCGCTTCGGACCGAGCTACCTGGCGTTGCAGTCGTTCGAGACCGGAAAGGCCGGCGGGGGGGAAGACGAGTAGCGCAGCTTTGGCGAGCGTTGTAGCGTCGGACTTCCGAGTCCGACGAGCGTGCCCATGCAGCATCCGTCACCCCCGCGCAGGCGGGGTCCAGGCGCGGGCATGGCGCCATATCCTCCGTCACCCCCGCGCAGGCGGGGGTCCAGGCACGGACATGGCGTCTGGATTCCCGCCTGCGCGGGAATGACGCAGTCGCACGGGAATGACGCTTACCAGACGACCTCTAAAGCCGCCCGCGATCAGCCCTTGGCCGTCTGCTTCTGCTTCCGCGCGTTGGCGATGACTTCTTCCTGAACGTCGCGCGGCGCCTGCCGGTAGCAGGCGAACTCCATGCTGAACGTGCCGCGGCCCTGCGTCATCGAGCGCAGGTCGGTCGCGTAACCGAACATCCGCGACAGCGGCACCTCGGCCAGGATCACCGTCGCCTCGGCCTTCATGTCCGTCCCAAGAATCATGCCGCGGCGCGAGTTCAGGTCCCCCACCACCGGTCCCTGGTAGTCCGTCGGAACCTCGACCTCGATCTTCATGATCGGTTCGAGGATCGCCGGCTTGGCCGACAGGTACGCCTGCTTGAACGCGTCGCGGGCGGCGAGCTGGAACGCCAGGTCGGACGAATCCACCGAATGCGACGAGCCGTCCTCGAGGATCATCTTCACCCGCACGACCGGGTAGCCCGCCAGCGGCCCGTTCATCCGCGCCTGCTGGAAGCCTTTGTCGCAGGACGGGATGTACTCGGTCGGGATGCGCCCCCCGAAAACCTTGTTCTCGAACACGTACTCCTCGGGCGTGCCCTCGGGCAGCGGCTCGAGCGTGCCGATCACGTGGCCGTACTGGCCCGAGCCGCCGGTCTGCTTCTTGTGCTTGTAGTCGAACTTGGCGACCGCGGTGGGCGCCTCGCGGTAGTTGACCTTCGGCGCGCCGATCTGCACCTCGACGCCGTACTCGCGCTTGATCCGCTCGACGTAGATTTCGAGCTGGAGCTCCCCCACGCCGCTGATGATCGTCTCGCCCGACTCCGGGTCGGTGCGGACGTGGAACGTCGGGTCTTCACGCACGAAGCGCGAGAGGGCCTTGCTGAGCTTGTCGCGGTCGCCGCCCTTGCCGGTGCTGACGGCCAGCGAGATGACCGGCGCCGCGGCGTGGATGCTCTCCAGCGAATAGTTCAGCTCGTCGTCGCAGAACGTGTCGCCGGTGGCGCAGTCCACGCCGACCATGGCGATGATGTCCCCGGCGCCGGCCTCGTCCACGTCCTCCCGGTCGTTGGCGTGCATGCGGACCATGCGGCTGACACGCACGTTCCTGCGCACGCGCGTGTTGCGGATGGTCTCGCCCTTCTTCAGCTTGCCCTGATAAACACGCGTGTACGTGAGCTGGCCGAAGGACTCCTCAACGAGCTTGAACGCCATGCACACCAATGGCGCGTCGGGATCGGCGGTCATGGCGACCTCGGCGCCGTCGTTGTCGTTGTCCTTCGCGTAATACACGCGGTCCAGCGGCGAAGGCAGGTAGCTCACGATCGCGTCCAGCAGCGGCTGCACGCCCTTGTTCTTGAACGCCGTACCCATCATCACCGGGACGATCTCGCGCCCGATCGTCAGCCGGCGGATCACCTTGCGGAGTTGGTCCGCGCCGGGATTCTGGTCGCTGAGAATCTGCTCCATCAGCTCGTCGTCATAAAGCGAGAGCGCGTCGAGCATGCCGTGGCGTGCCTTGTCGGCCTCGGCCTTCATCGCCTCGGGAATCGGCGCGCGGCGGACCTTCTCGCCCTTGGGGCCGTCGAAGTAGATCGCCTCCATCGCGACCAGGTCGATCAGGCCCTCCATGCGGTCTTCCAGGCCCATCGGCAGTTGCAGAGGGACGGCCTCGAGGTTGAGCTTGGTCTCGATCTCGTTGATTACTCGCGCCGGGTCAGCGCCAACGCGGTCAAGCTTGTTGATGAACGCGATCCGCGGAACGTTGTAGCGCTTCATCTGGCGATCGACCGTCAGCGACTGGCTCTGCACCCCGCCGACGCCGCACAACACGAGCACGGCGCCGTCCAGCACGCGCAGCGAACGCTCAACCTCCACCGTGAAGTCCACGTGTCCGGGCGTGTCGATCAGGTTGATCTGGTGATCCAGCCAATCGACGGTCGTGGCGGCGGAGGTGATGGTGATGCCGCGCTCGCGCTCCAGCTCCATGTGGTCCATGGTGGCGCCGTCGCCCTTCACCTCGCCCATCTTGTGAATGCGGCCCGAGTAGTAGAGGATGCGCTCACTCAGCGTGGTCTTGCCCGAGTCGATGTGAGCAGAAATCCCGATGTTTCGAATCGCGCTGATCGGTCCCATGATTCCAGTCCATAACGCCTGATCGCACAAGCCCTTACGTTCACAACTCCCCGCCTTCGGCCCCGCCAGGCAGTACCGCCGCTTGGTCCGTCCAGGGTGACGGCGGCACGTTCGGCGTTTGACGCGCGCTTCCGGAATTCGCCCGGCGCCGCAGGGCAACCCGGCGACGGGATTCCCCACCTGCGGAATTGGAACGCAGTCCAATACGGGGACGTGCGGCGCAGCCGCACGACGTGACTCGGGCCGTCCGTGCACCGGCGTAGCGCCCGCACACGGCCCGCGACCGAGTTACGCAGTCAGAAGTGATATCCGCCGGCAAGCCGAAAAGCAAGTCCTTTTAACCTCACCGCCGCGCAAAGGTTAGGTAAGCGCCGCCACGCTCGGTCGCGACGATTCAGGACGCTCCCCTCGATGGATCGCACCGTGTGCCGCGGCGCCCGCCGCAGTCATTGTCCCGTCCCGCGTTTCGGAATACACTCGTCGGTCGTGACTTGCCTGAGTGGCTCTCCCGACCGGGGGCGTTTTCGGATCCCACGCGCGATGCGAACTTCGGCGCTTGTGCTCACTCTGGGTTCCACGGTCCTTTTCTCGGCCGTCGCCTTCGCACAGCACGGCGGACCGGGCGGCCAGCCGGTCGTGGTCGCGCCCATACAGGAGCGCGACCTGCCCGCCTCGATGCGGCTCGTGGGCACGGTCCTGGCTGAGCGGATGTCCGTCGTCGCGGCGGAGATCGGCGGTTCGGTGGAGGACTACCCGGCCGTCGAGGGGCAGTTCCTGCGCCGCGGCGAGGTCATCTGCCGCCTGGACGCCGTGCCGATGCAGCTCGTCCTGGATCGCGCCCGCGGCGAGCTTGGGCGGCTCGAGGCCGTGCTGGCGGAGTTGGAGAACGGCACGCGGCCCGAGACCGTGGACGCGCTCCGCGCGCTGATGGAAGAAGCCCAGGCCATGTACAACAAGTGGGACTTCGAGCGCAAGCGCGTCGACGACCTGTTCTCCCGCCAGCAGAGCAGCGCCAAGGAGAAGCACGACACCGACATGGAGCTGCTGGCCGCACAGCGCCGGCTGACGAGCGCCCGAGCCGAGTATGAGCAGGCGGTGAACGGGCCGCGGCGCGAGGAGATCGACAGCGCCCGGCACCAGGTCGCGGCCCAGTCGGCCGTTGTCCGTCAGGCCGAGCGCGATCTGGCCAACGCCGAGGTCCGCGCGCCGTTCGACGGGTTCCTGGTCGCGAAGCGCACGGAGATCGGCGAGTGGATCAACGTGGGCGGTCCCGTGTGCGAAATGGTCGCGATCGACCTGGTGAAGGTGCGCGTGGACGTACCCGAGTCCGCCATCCCGTTCGCCACAGCGGGTCAGCCGGCGTCCGTGACGATCGAGGCGCTGGGGCAGAGCCGCCCGGCGTCCATTACGCGCGTGATCCCGCGCGCGGCGCAATCCGCCCGCACCTTCCCGGTCGAGATCGAGCTGCCGAATCCCGACCACGTGCTGCTGCCGGGGATGTTCGTGTGGGCCAGCGTGCCGGCCGGCCCGAGCGGCAAGCGCCTGGTGGTGAGCAGGGACGCGATCGTCATGCATGGGCCGGCGGCCCAGGTGTTCGTCGTTCGCCCGGGCGCCGAGGGCGCCCAGATGGCCGTGCCCACGCCCGTGACGCTCGGGCTGGAGTCGGGCAGCGTGGTCGAAGTGCTCGGCCCGGGGCTTGCCGCCGGCGACCTGGTCGTCGTGCGCGCGAACGAGCGACTGTACGGCCCGACGCCGGTGATGCCGATGCCCGCCGACTCGCAGCCCGCGGCCCAGCCGGCTGCGCCCGGGAGTCAATAGCGCGTGAACCTGATCCGCACGTGCCTGGAGCGACCGGTCGGCGTTTCGGTCGGCGTGTTGCTGGTGGTGCTGGCGGGCATCCTGGCGTTCTTCGCCATTCCCGTGCAGCTCACCCCCAACGTGGACCAGCCGATCATCAACGTCACCACCGCCTGGCCCGGAGCCAACGCGCAGGAGGTCGAGCGCGAGATCGTCGACCGCCAGGAGGAGTTCCTGCGAAGCGTCAAGGGCCTGCGGCAGATGACCAGCAAGTCGCAGGACAACTTCGGCGCGATCACGCTGGAGTTCTACACGGGCGTGGACAAGGCCGAAGCCCTGCGCGACGTGACCGACAAGCTCCGCCAGGTGCCCGAGTACCCGCAGGAGGTGGACGAGCCGACCGTTGTCGCAGCCGACACCGCCCGTGATTCCGAGATCGCCTGGCTGATCCTGCGCGCCACCGACGGCGACGACGAGCGCCTCGTCGATCTGTACGACTTCGCCAAGGACTACATCAAGCCGTACCTCGACCGCGTCGAAGGCGTGGCCAGCACGGACATCTACGGCGGGCGCGAGCGCGAAGTGCAGGTGCGTGTGGACGCGGGCCGGCTCGCCGCGCGCGGCATCACGTTCGCGCAGGTCGAGGCCGCCCTGCGGCAGCAGAACCGCAACGTCTCGGCTGGCACGACGCCGCAGGGCAAGCGCGACTACGCGGTGCGCACGGTCGGCCAGTACGACGACATGCAGGACATTCTCGCCACGGTCATCGCGTACACGCCCGGCGGGCCGGTGTACGTGCGCGACGTGGGCGAGGCCGTGATGTCTTTCAAGAAGCAGACCGCGTTCGTGCGCAGCCTGGGCGAATTCGTGCTGGCGTTCCCCGTTCGGCGCGAGGTGGGCACGAACGTGATGGAGGTGATGCGCAAGCTGCGCGAGGCGGTCGTCGCCGTGAACCGCGACGTGCTCGAAGCGCGCGGCCTGAACCTCCAGCTCGACCAGGTCTACGACGAGACGGTGTACATCGACCAGGCCATCGGACTGGTGCGCTCCAATGCGCTGTTCGGCGGCGGCCTCACCGTGATCGTGCTGATGCTCTTCCTGCGGAACTGGCGCGCCACCGCGTCGCTGGCGCTGGCGATCCCGATTTCGGTGATCGGCGCATTCGTCGCGATGGTCGCGATGGGCCGCACGCTGAATGTGATCTCGCTGGCCGGGATCGCGTTCGCCATCGGCATGGTCGTCGATAACTCGATCGTCGTGCTGGAGAACATCTTCCGACACCGCGAGATGGGAAAGTCGGCGCTGGCTGCGGCGTACGACGGCACGCGCGAGGTGTGGGCGGCCGTGGTCGCCAGCACGCTCACCACGATCATCGTCTTCGTCCCGGTCATCCTGGTGCAGGAGGAAGCCGGACAGCTCTTCCGAGACATCAGCGTCGCCACCGTCGCATCCGTCGGGCTGTCGCTGCTCGTGTCAGTCCTGGTGCTGCCCGTGCTGGCGCGCCGCATCCTGACTCTGGGCGCGACCGACACCGCTAGGCTCACGGACTCCCACCCGGCGCACGGGCCGGCCGCGGGGCTGGCGCGCCTCGCCGTGGCCGCGTTTCGCGCGCTGAGCCAGAATCGGCTCGCGCGGGTCGCGCTGGGCGCCGGCGCCACCGTCGGCTCGTTTGTACTGGCCGCACTGCTCGTGCCGTCGGCGACGTACCTGCCCGCCGGGAACCGCAACCTCGTATTCGGCTTCCTGGTCACACCGCCGGGCTACAGCATCGAAGAGTTCAAGCGCATGGGCGCCGCGGTGGAAAACGTCCTGCGCCCCTATTGGACCGCGGCACCGGGCTCCCCCGAGCAGCAGGAACTCGACCGCCGCTGGATCGACCAGGTGCGCGGAATGATGGCGGCGGGCGCAATCCCAGAGCTGGCCGCTGGTCCAGTCGGCATCGGGCCGCAGGCGCGGCTGGAATATGATCGTCGCCGGCGCGAATGGCTCACGCCGCCGCCGCTGATCGAGAACTTCTTCTACGTCGCGTTCAATGGCGGCTGCTTCATGGGCGCGACGAGCCGCGATCCGACGCGGGTGAAGCCGCTCACACGGCTGTTGCAGACCGCCGGCGGCGGCATTCCCGGCACGATCCCGGTGTTTTTCCAGACGCAGCTCTTCCGCGAGGGCGGCGGCAACAACGTCGAGGTCCAGATTCGCGGCGACAACCTGGAGCACGTCGTAGACGCCGCGGGCGCGCTGTTCGGCATGATCATGCAGAAGTACGGATTCCCGAACCCCGATCCCGGCAACTTCAACCTGGGCCGGCCGGAGGTGCAGGTTTCGACCGACCGCGAGCGCGCCGCGGACGTCGGCATGACGTCGGCGGACGTAGGCTTCATCGTCGAGGCGTGCGTGGACGGGGCTTTCGTGGGCGAATTCCGGCCGCAGAGCGGCACCAAGATCGACATTGCCCTGCGCGTAAAGGACCACGAGGGCCGCAGCACGCGCGAGTTGGCCCAGACGCCGATCTTCACCCCGGCCGGGCGCGTGGTGACGCTTGGCTCGGTCGCCACGCTCACCGACACGACCGCGCTCGAAGTCATCAAACGCGTCGAGCGGCAGCGGGCCGTGACGCTGGTGGTGAACCCCCCGGAGACGGAGCCGCTGGAACGCGTGCAGGAAGACCTGCTCAAGAACATGGTCGAGCCGCTGCGCCAGGCGGGCGTGATCGCGCCGGACGTGCTCGTCAGCCTCACGGGCAACGCCAGCAAACTCGGCGAGGCGCGTAACGTGATGGTCGGCTCTTGGGAGGGCCTGACGCTGGCGTCGCTGAAGAACCTGATCAGCAGCCGGTTCTTTCTCTCCGTGCTCGTGTGCTACCTGGTGATGGTCGCACTGTACGAGAGCTGGGTGTACCCGTTCGTGATCATGTTCAGCGTGCCGCTGGCGATCTTCGGCGGGTTTCTAGGCCTGGCGATCTGCCACTGGGGCACGATGCTCACCACCAACCAGCCGATCCAGCAGCTCGATGTGCTGACGTTCCTCGGTTTCGTGATTCTCGTGGGCACGGTCGTCAACAACGCGATTCTGCTCGTGGACCAAGCGCTTCAGAATTTCCGCGACCACGGCTTGTCGATCTACGAAGCCGTGGCCGAGTCCGTGCGCACGCGCACGCGGCCGGTGCTGATGACCAGCCTCACCACGTTCTTCGGACAGCTTCCCCTGGCGATCATGCCCGGCGCGGGCAGCGAGCTGTATCGCGGGCTGGCGTCGGTGTGTGCCGGCGGGATGATCGTGGCCACGTTCGGCACGCTGATCCTCGTCCCGGCGATTCTCATTACGGTGCTGGAGTTGCGCCACGGCCGCGAGACCCGCCAGGAACGCGGGACCGCCGCGGTCGCGCCTGCGCCGCGCGACCGGTAGAGCGGATTCGCGAGTCATGGGTTGTTCGAGCCGAGCCGCGACCGTAACAGTCCGTTGAAAAAACTGTCCGCCCATCGGGGGACCGGCCTCCGGGCCGGTCTTGGAGGCCATTTGGCGTGCGCTCCCGCGCCTAGGCAACGGACAGGTAAGCGAGCGGCCCTCGAACACGCCGAACGATTCGAAATCGTCGTACCGGTCGACGTGAAGCGTCTGCCGACGTCCCACCCCGGCTTGTTCCCCTCGACCGGCAAGCCTGAACCGCAGAGACACAGAGGCACAGAGCCGAGCAGTGCAACCGCTTCTTCCCGCCGTGTAATTCCGCAACGCGCCGCCGGCGCACTGCGTGCCCGCGTTTCGACGCGCAGCCGACCGGCGAGTCGGCTTGAGTTGCATTTGGGAATCTCGGCGTCTCGGTGCCTCTGTGGGGGTCCGGGCCTAACCCGGCGCGACGTCCATCACGAAGTGCCCGCCGGCCGAGCGCAGGCCGCGCGACGGGGCGTCGCGCCCGTCGAAAATTCCACGCAGGTCGTCGAGCACGCGCGGCGACGCCCGGTAGTAGATGTGACCGTACCAGCCCTTGTCCTCCGCCGATACGTCCACCACCTCGATGCGCGCCTGGTCCGCCGCGCTCATCTCTTCCGGCCAATACTGCCCCAGCCGCTTGTAGCCGTGCAGCTTCTCGGAGCCGAGCAGCGCCCAGTCCTGCCGCGAGATGTAGATCGTCACGCGCCGCGCGGCGCGCGCCAGGTACGGGGCGTAGTCGCGGGCGAACAACTCGGCGTCGTCGTCGGCCGCCGCCAGCACGACCTGGTCGAACTCCGGCTCGTCGCGCAGGGCGCGGTCGCGGACAACCTCGCGCACGGCGCGCGTCAGGGCGCGCGTGCCCATGCTGTGCGCCAGCACGAAGACGTGCCGCGCCCCGGATCGCTCGACGACGCTTTCGAGGAACCGCACCAGGTACGGCTGCGTCCACTCCACGTTGACCGTGTCCGACAGGTAGCCCCAGAAGTACGCCTGGCTCGTCCAACTGTACGCCAGCGCCGGGCCGTCCAGCTCCACGTCGTGCGCGATCTGCGCCGCGTCCAGACACGCCCCCTCGAACGTGGTGAAGTATCCGTGAATGTAGACCAGCAGCTCGCGCCGCTCCGAACGCTCCACCGCCGCCCGAACCTCTGACCAGAACGGCTCGCTGGCCGCGGCCGGCAGCGAAAGCGACGTGAGCATCACCTGCTCTTGCGGCCGCGCGCGCGTCAAAAACGGCGGCGCTTCCTGACGGCCCTTGCCGTGACCAGCGGGGATGCTGACTTCGCCCCGACCGAGGCGCAGCCGGTTCGTGCGCTCCACGCCGAAGACCAGCTCCGGAGTGACCGCGCCCGTCGGACGGCGGTCCGTGGCGTAAAAGATGCGGACGGCGGCGTACCCGTCGCGCAGCTCGCCCAGCGCCGGTCGGACCTGCGGCCCACACGCGACGAAGGGGTAGGGGTGCGCGCAGCCCGCGGCGGCGGCGCAAAGCAGCAGCCAGACGACGAGGCGGAGCAAGGCGCTCATGCGGCTGCGCAATGTAGCGGCTGCGGGCCAGCGGGTCGCGAGCGCGCTCGCGCGCCGGTCGGTTCCAATTCTCGCTCATCTTCGGACAGCCCGCCGGCCGCGGGCGGCTTGTACAATCCCGGTGCATCGCCGTCCGGCATGCGAGCGACAGGACGGGGGCTGCGTTCGGAGCTTCGCGTGGAACACACCCTGGCATGGTGGATCGGCTTCAATCTCTTCGTCCTGCTGCTGCTGGCGCTGGACCTGGGGGTCTTTCATCGCCGCGCGCACGAGGTCAGCCTGCGCGAAGCGATCATCTGGAGCGTGGTCTGGGTGGTCGTCGCGCTGGCGTTCAACCTGGGCATCCTGCTGGGCTGGTTCGGCGGCTACGAGGCGGCCGAGCGCGGGCTGCGGGCCAAGGAGTTCCTGGCGGCGTACTTGGTCGAGCGCGCTCTGAGCATCGACAACATCTTCGTGTTCGCGGTGCTGTTCCGCTACTTCGCCGTCGCGCCGGAGTACCAGCACCGCGTGCTGTTCCTGGGAATTCTCGGCGCGCTGATCCTGCGCGCCACGATGATCCTCGCCGGCATTTGGCTCATCGAGCGCTTCGAATGGGTGCTTTACATCTTCGCCGTATTCCTGATCTACACCGGCTTCAAGATGATCTGGGTCGGCGACAAGGAGATCGACCCGGGCGCCAACCCTGTGCTGCGCTTCTTCCGCCGCGTGATCCCGATCAGCGACCACTACCACGGGCAGAAGTTCCTGGTCCGCGTGGACGGGCGCCTGATCGCCACCCCCCTGCTGCTCGTGCTGCTGTTCGTCGAGACCACCGACGTGGTGTTCGCGCTGGACTCGATCCCCGCGGTGCTGCTGATCACGACCGACGCGTTCATCGCCTACACGTCCAACGTCTTCGCGATCCTCGGGCTTCGCGCGCTCTATTTCGCTCTGGTCGGCTTCATGAAGATGTTCGCCTACCTCTCGCACGGGCTGGCGGCCGTGCTGATCTTCGTCGGCGGGAAAATGCTCTACCAGGAGGCGTCCAAGCTCATCTTCGGCGAACCGCACAAGATCCCCATCGAGGTTTCGCTGGGCGTGATCGGCGCGATCCTGGCGCTCGCGGTCGTCGTCTCGCTGATCTTCGGCGAGCGCTCGACGGGGGAGACGTCGCACGCGGCGGCGACGGCGCACGCCGAGCACGAGAGTTGACGCCGGCCGGAGGGGCCGCTCTCGCGCATGCCCGCCAGACGCAGTTCCGACGCCAAGAGTGGCTCGGAAGGTCAGCCGCCGCGGAGCGTCTTGAAGAAGCCCACCAGCACTGGCCGCGGGACATTCGCAATCTCCGCCGGCGGAAGCTCGTCCAGCGTGATCTCCTGCATGACGTCCTCGGCCTTCTTCATGTCGCGACGGATATGCTGGGCCAGCCGGTCGGCGACGGCCAGCTCGCCGTCCGCCATCGCCCGCGCGTACTGGATGATGAGCTTGCGCACATCGACCGGCGGCGGGGGCGCGGCGCCGGGAGTCGGAGCGGGTCCGCCGGGCGTGCGCGCGGGTGCACTGGGAGCACTTGGGGCCGAACTGCGGCCGCGCTGGGCGTCGCCCGGGGCTTCGCGCTCGTGCAATACGCGGTTGACGAGGTCATGCGATTCACGCAGCAGACGCTGCCGCTCGCGCTCGGCGTTCTTGTCGACCGGCTCGATGGTCAGCGGTTCGAGCTGCTCGCTCGGCGTGGGAATGTATACCGACTGGTGGCAGGACGGGCACACGCCTCGCTTGCCGCCGGCGTCGTCCGGCGCGCGCACCAGCTTCCCGCAGTGGTCGCAGTGCAACTCGATCGGCATCGGCGTCCTCCCAGTTCGAAGCCGGTCAGCCGGCCGCCGCGGACTCCGGCCGCCGCGAACGGAACATCAGCCTCATCGGCACTTCCCGGAACGGTAGTATCTCGCGCAGGCGATTGTCCATGAAGCGGCGGTAATTCTCGGAGACCAGGTCCGGGTCGTTGCAGAAGAACACGATCGACGGCGGCGCGACGGACACCTGCGTCGCGTAGTAGATCTTCACCGGCTTGACGCCGCGCTTTGGCGACGGTCCGCGCTGCGCGAGAATCTGCTCCAGCGCGTCGTTGAGCAGCGCCGTGGCGACGCGCGAGCTGGCCTGCTTGAACAGGTGGATCGCCGTGTCGACGGCGGCCTGGACGTTTCGGCCGCTCCGGGCGGTGAGGAGCACGAGCGGAGCGTAGGGCGCAACGGGCAGAGCGCCGGCGAGGTACTCCTGGAAATCCGCCGCCGTCGCCTGGTCTTTGGCCAGATCCCACTTGTTGATTCCCAGCACGAGCGGCTTGAACTCGTCCACGACCGCCTGCGCGAGGCGCACGTCCACCTCGCTGACCGGCACGGTGGCGTCGATCAGGTGCAGCACCACGTCGGCCCGCTGGATCGAGCGCAGCGCGCGAGTGTACGAATAGAAGTCAATGTCGCTCATGCTGCGCTTCTTGCGAACGCCGGCGGTGTCGATCGCCACGAACGAGCGGCCGTCCTTCTCGAAGCGCACATCGACGGCGTCGCGGGTCGTTCCCGGGATCTCGCTGACGATGCAGCGCTCCTCGCCGGCAAGCGCGTTGACGAACGTGCTCTTGCCGGCGTTGCGCTTGCCCACGATGGCCAGCCGCATGGCCGGCGGCTGCGGCGGCTCCGTCGCCTCCGGCCCCAGCAGCGCGACCAGGCGGTCGAGCAGCGCCTCGCGCCCGCGGGCGTGCAGCGCGCTGATGCACAGCGGCGAGCCGAAGCCGAAGCGCTCGAAGACCGCCGCCTCCGACGTGTGCCTCTCGTCGTCCACCTTGTTCGCCGCGAGGACCACCGGCTTTATCGCGCGGCGGAGCAGCTCCGCGACGCGCTGGTCCAGCGCGTGGATGCCCGTCTGCACGTCCACAAGCATGAGCACCACGGTCGCGCGGTCGATCGCGAGCTGAATCTGGGACTCCACGTGCGCTTCGAGCTGGTCGTCGTCCACGATGCCGATCCCGCCGGTATCGACCAGCTCAAAGTAGCGGCCCGCGTGCTCGACCACGGTCGTCACGCGGTCGCGGGTGATGCCGGGGCGCGGGTCCACGATGCTGATGCGCTCGCGCGCCAGCATGTTCAACAGCGAGCTCTTGCCGACGTTCGGCCGGCCCACGATGGTGACGATCGGCAGCGGCATGCGAGGGATGATATGCGCGGGGAGCGTCGGACGGCAGAGTCCACGGAGGCGAAGCGGGCAAATACGGCGCTCAGGCCACCCAGCGACCCAGGCGCACGCGGATGCGGCGGGAACGGCCGATCTGCGCCATGCGGTCGCGGATGTAGCCGACCGTGCTGGTGACCTCGCAACCCTTGACCAGCAGCTTGCGGATCACCATGGCGGCCTCCTGCGCGTTCCAGTAGCCGCAGGCGTCGTCGATCACGACCACGCGGCGGTTGCGCCGCACCAGCCCGAGCGCGAGCATGCGCACGGACGATTCGAGCGGGAGGCCGAAGATGACGAAGCGCCGCGCGGGCATCTCGGTGAGCAGGCGGTCGAGCTTGGGGTTGGTGTACGGATCGCGGTGCACCTTCGTGAAAATCACCTGCGGGTGCTGGCTGAGAATGTCCAGCGCGACGCACAGGCTGTTGTCGCTCTCGACGACCTCGTATCCCGGCACCAGACCGAAGGCGTAGCGCTGCCGCACCGGCGCCTCCGCGCCGCGCAGCGCGACGAACTGCTCGCCAATGCGATTCGCGCAGTCCACGTCGACGCACGAGAGGATCGGAGTCTTGGACCAGCGGGCGTAGGCCATCAGCCGCTTCAGGTTGCGGAAGATCTGGCCGGCGTTGGTGCAGCAGTACGGGCTGTCGGGACTGAGGTACTCACGCTGAACGCACATGTCAAAGATGACGTCGCGCTTCAACGACTCGCACATTCCAAGCCCCTCCGTGAACGCGCCGGGAAAAGCCGAGGCGGCTGCGCGCGCCCACGCGCGGACCGAACCGATGACAGGCGATGTCGCGGAGGGAGGACGCGCGGCGAGAAATGCTCACTGGCCGGCGCGTTGCTTCTTTCCCCGCTCCCGCTGACCGCCGCATTCTAGCCGCGCCAAGTCGATGGCGGCAAGACACATGCAACCAATCTTCACAGAACCGCGCGTCCCAGAGTGTCCCCCGCGCCAGCAACCGTCCGAATCAGTTATGGGAAGTTGGACGACGCGACGGCCGGCGCCGCGCGCAGCGCCGCGAGCCATTGGACCCGCGCCGACGCAACCGTCATACTGTCGCCGTTCCGCGGTGGACAGCCGCGCGCAGCGGCCGCAGCCCGTGCCGGCCGGGCCGTTTGCGTGGAGTCCGCGGCCTTCGACGGGGTCGGACGATGTCGTTCATGGTGGGTGTTTCCGGCGTGCGCGGCCTCATTGGCCGTACATTCACGCCCGAGATCGTGGTCCAGTTCGCGCAGGCCTACGGCACGCTCCTGGGCGGCGGGCGCGTCGCGGTCGGCCGCGACACGCGCCCCAGCGGCGAAATGTTCGCCGCCGCCGCCACCGCCGGGCTGCTCGCGACCGGCTGCGAGGTCACGCAGCTCGGCGTGGTGATGACGCCGACGATCGGGCATGCCATCTGCACCGGCGGCTACGCCGGCGGCGTAATGATCACCGCCAGCCACAATCCGCCGGAATGGAACGGGTGCAAGTTCCTCGACGAACGCGGGCTGGCGCCGACGCCCGCAATCGCCGGCCGCATCGCGGAAATCCGCGACCAGCGGCAATTCGCGCTGTCCGCGGATCGATTCTCGCCGCAGCGGACCGATGAGCGGGCCGTCGACCGCCACGTGGACGCCGTCCTGTCGGCGGTCGAGGTGGACCTCGCCGCGCTGCGCGGTACACGCGTCGTGCTCGACAGCGTGAACGGCGCCGGCTGCTTCGGCACGCCGCGCCTTCTGCAGGCGTTCGGTTGCGAAGTGGTCCACCTGAACGCTGAACCGAGCGGCGTGTTTGCCCACACGCCCGAGCCGATTGCCGAGAACCTGTCCGGGCTGTGTGCAGCCGTTCAACGCGAGCGCGCCGCGGCGGGATTCGCGCAGGACCCGGACGCCGACCGGCTCGCAATCGTAGACGAGCGCGGCCGGTACATCGGCGAGGAATACACGCTGGCCCTGGCCGCATGGTCGGCGCTGTCGCGCCGCCCCGGTCCGGTAGCCGCGAACCTGAGCACGTCGCGACTGGTGGACGCCATCGCGCGGCGGTTCGGGGTGGAGGTGATCCGCACGCCGGTCGGTGAAGCCAATGTCGCCAGCGCCATGTACGACGCCCGCTGCGTGATCGGGGGCGAAGGCAACGGCGGCGTGATCGACCCGCGCATCGCGTGGGTGCGCGACAGCCTGTCGGCCATCAGCCTGGTGCTTCAGCTCGTGGCGACCAGCGGCCGCACGATCGGCGAGCTGGTGGCGGAGCTGCCGCGCTACGCAATGGTGAAGCAGAAATTCGAGTGCCCGCGCGAGCGCATCGACGCGGCGACGCGCGCGGTCGCACACGCGTTTCGCAGCGAGCGCGTGAACCGTGCCGACGGCACACGCGTCGATTTCGCCGACGGCTGGGTCCACGTCCGCGCGTCGAACACCGAGCCGATCGTGCGGATCATCGGCGAAGCCGACGACGCGGAGTCCGCGCTGCGGTTGATCCGGCGCGTCTGGGCGGAAGCGGAGCAAGAGTTGCGAGTTCAGCGTTAGGTCTTCAACGTGTCGCGCGCCGAGCGCGCTGGCGCAGGTCGGCCGCTCGCGGCGGCGGGAAGGGGCGCGGGGATCATGGAAGACCAGACGGCCACGGTCCGGGCGCTGCGCGACCTCGTGGCGCGCTTCGTCAGCGAGCGCGACTGGCAGCGGTTCCACGACCCGAAGAACCTGTCGATGGCGATCGCGATCGAGGCGGCCGAGCTGATGGAGCACTTCCAGTGGCTGCGCAGCGAGGAACTGGACGCTGCCCTCGCCGACGCGGAGCTGCGGGCCGAAATCCAGGACGAGATCGCGGACATCGCCTGCTTCGTACTGGCCCTGGCGAACCGGCTCAACCTGGACCTGGCCGGTGCGGTCGAGCAGAAGATGGTCAAGAACGCGGCCAAGTACCCGCCCGAGACGTTTCGCGGCGTGTACTTCAAGCCCGGCTGAGAGCCAGCGCTCAGGTGGCCGAGCCCGATGCGCGAGCAAGGGACCACAACATGCAGCGGCATTCACGAGCGCTTCGCACGCCGCTTGCGCAATTGCGACGGCGGCCGGAGGCTGCTAGACTCGTATGGCTGGAAGGGAACGGCGCCGCGACCAGCGAAGTCGCCGCAGACAGGCCGATTCTCGCGTTACGGAGCACAGCCATGCATCCGCGATTCCTGTCCATCGGGTTGGCGCTGCTGATCAGTCCGCTGGCCATCGCGCAAAAGGCCCAGCCCCTCACGCCAACGAACTCTCCCGTGCCGCTGAAGGGCGGTCAGGCCGCCGCGGCTCAGCCAAAGAAGGCTCTCTCGGGTGAAGAGAAAGTCCGTCTCCTGATGCGCGCCCTCAACCTCACGGCGGAGCAGCGGCAGCACGCGGCCGGGCTGTTCGACATGTACTTCGCCCAGAGCCAGACGCCGCAGATCGACCTCGACCGCGTTCATGTGCTGGTCAAGGAGATGGAAGAGGCCAAGAAGGCCGGCGACCAGGCGCGTGAGCAGGCGATCCAGGAAGAGCTGCGCCAAATGGGGCAGAAGTCCGATCCGTCCAAGGAGTTCCTCGAGAATCTCCGCCAGGTGCTCAACGATCAGCAGAAGGCGGACCTCAAGCGCGCCGAGGAGCGGCTGGCGCGAAACCCCAGCGGCGAGTTTCAACCGGTGGACGTCCTGCGGGCCGCGATCGACTGCGGCCTGACGGCCGAGCAGCAGCGCAAGTTCGACGCGGCCCTGTCCGAGTTCCGCAAGAAGCAGAACCGCCGCGGGGCGCGCGAAGACCGTGAAGCCCGGATTCTCGAGAAGCTGCTCGACGAGACTCGGGCGTTGCTCACGCCGGAACAGGTGACGAAGTTCGACACGTACATCGACGCGTGCCGCACCTAGGCTGCCCGCCGGCGCGCCCGCAGCGGGCGGCGAGACGCCCAGTCTCCCCAGTCGCGTACGACTGAGTATTACAATAGCCGCGGGAGCGGTCTCTCACCGCGATCAGAATCGCGAGCGCAAGCGAGCGCGCGTTCAAACCCCGCACGGGATTGCGAGGCCGTGACCGTTGCTTCCGCGAGAGGCTCGGATTGCGGGATACGCTCCTCAGGATGAACTCTTCACCCCACCCCGCCACGGGCGCTACAATCGCCACGGACCCTGGCTCTCGACTCGGAGGCGCCTCAATGAGCGTGCGCTCGGCCCGAATTCGCCCAATCGCAGCAACCTTTCTTTCGCTTCTCGGCGCCGCGGACGCGCCGGCCTTTGCGGCGCCGGCGCAGACCGCCAATCCCACCCCGCAGGCCGAGGCGCCGCCCGCCGCCGCGGCGTCGCACCCGTCCACCGACGAAACGCTCCCCGCGACAGACGCGACGGTGGACCGCATCCTTACGCAGCTCGAACGCCGCCGCGTGCTCGACCTGCGGGCCGACGTGCTGTGGGAGCTGGAGTACGTGATCGAGGAGGACAAGACCAGCAAGACCGGCAAACTCTGGTACAAGGAGCTCGCCCCGATCCCGCAGTTCAAGGTGCATTTCAACGCGAAGATCGTCGGCGGCCGCAAGGACCAGCTCGACGAAGAGCACCTGTTCGACGGCCGCTGGTACGTCGAGCTGAACTCCGAGACGCGGACCGTCTCGCGGACCGAGCTGCGGCGCGAGGACGACCCCGGCAACCCCTACAAGCTCGGCGAGGGCGCGTTCCCGCTGCCGTTCGGCCAGAGCAAGGCCGACATCCTGCGCGAGTTCTCCGTGCAGCGCATCGAACCTGCCAAGGACCACCCGCCAGACTGCGACCACCTCCGGCTCGTCCCCCGCCCCGCGACGCGGACGGGCGAGATGTACAAGTCGCTCGATTTCTGGATCGCCCAGGACGGGCCGCTCGCGGGCCTGCCGGTGAAAGTGCAGGCCGGCCGAAAGGACGGCACCGGCGCGCTGAACTCCATCATCACCGTGACCTTCAAGAACGTCGAGCTGGACACCGGCTTCAGCGTCGCCGAGCTCCAGATTCGAACTCCGCCCGGCTTCGAGGAAATCATCGAACGCCTCCCGCCGCCCGCGAGCGACACCGTGGTCATCCCCACGCCCGCCGCCGACAAGCCGTGATGCCGCCCGACGCCGAGACCGGAAGCGAGACGCCCCCTGCGGCGGGCGGACTGCGCCGAGTGCTCGGACCGTGGGACGCGGCCTGCGTCGTGATCGGCGCGATCGTCGGTGTGGGCATCTTCTTCACGCCCAGCCGGGTCGCCGCACTCGCCGGCAGCCCGGACATGGCGGTGCTGGCCTGGATCGTCGGCGGGGGCATCGCGCTGCTCGGCGCCCTGACGTTCGCACAGCTCGGCGTCCTGTACCCCCACGCCGGCGGACAGTACGAAATCCTGCGCGACGCCTACGGTCCGCTGCCCGCGTTCCTGTTCGTCTTCTGCAACGCGACGGCGATCCAGGGCGGGGCGATCGCCATCATCGCCATCGTCTGCGCGCAGAATCTGGGCGTCGTCGCCGGCCGGGAGCCGCTCGCCGGCGTCCCGTTGCTCCTCGTGGCGTCGCTGTTAATCGCGCTGGTCACAGCCGCGAACGTGCTGGGCGTGCGCTGGGGCGCCGCCGTCCAGAACCTCACGGTCGTCGCCAAGGTCGCGGCGCTGGCGGCGATCATCCTGCTCGGCGCGCTCGCCGCCCGCTCCGGGGCGTCGGAGCCCGGCACGGCTGCCGCCGCGCCCGAGACTGCCAACGGTGCGGACGCGACCGCCGGCTTCGCGTCTGTAGCGATCCTGTTTGCGGCGATCGTCCCGTCGTTCTTCTCGTACGGCGGGTGGCAGCATGCGCTGTGGATCGCCGGCGAGGTCCGCGACCCGCGACGAAACCTGCCGCTGGCGATCATCGGCGGCGTCGTGCTGGTTGTCGTCGTTTACGTGCTGGTGAGTTGGGCGTACCTGCGCTTGCTGGGGTACGCCGGCGTCACGGGCAGCGCAGCGCTGGCTGCGGACGCGGTCGGCGCGGTATGGCCGCAGGGCGGGCGCGTGCTGGCCGCCGGCGCGGTGGCGCTCTCGGCGTTCGGCGTGCTGAACGCGCAGCTCCTGAGCGGGCCGCGACTGCTCTACCGGCTGGCCCTGGACGGCCGGTTCTTCGCCGCGGCGGGGCGCGTTCACCGGCGGTTCGGGACGCCGGCGGCCGCAATCACGCTGCTGAGCGCGTTCGGGCTGGCGCTGCTCTGGCTGGCGCGCGCACGCGGAGCGGACCTGCTGCTGACGGGCGTGGTCTTCGTGGACGGAATCTTTTTCGCTCTCACCGGGGCGGCGGTGTACTCCCTGCCGCGGCGGCGCGAGTGCGACATCCTGGGACCAGCGCGCTGGTTCGTCCCGGCGCTCTTCGTGCTTGGCGAGACAGCGATCGTGCTCGGAGCCTACAGGGAGCCGGCCGTGCGCGGAGCGGCGCTGATCGGCCTGGCGTGGATCATCATTGCGGTGGTCTGCTACGGGCTGTTTTTTCGAATGTCGCGGACTCCGGAGGCGGGGTGACGCGCGGCGCGTTGAACGGCCGCCGTGCCCCGTTTGTTTGGCGCAAGGCGAAGCGTCTCGGATTCCGGCGGCCGGCGTCATCGCGTGCGAGGCGCCAGGTGCGGGTTCGGGCGAAGCGGGCTGTGCCTTGCCCGCGCGGCGTTACGCTCTGCCGCCCCTCCGAGCCGAATTCCCAACGGCGCACGTACTCCCACGCCTCACGCCGTGGGCTTCGTTCGGGCGGCGCCCCGCGGCTCGCCGCGCGTCCCCACAAGCTTCTCGGACCAGCGTGACCGGCCCCACCGGTCGCGGAACGCGCGGCGCTATCGCATGCGGCCGCGGGCTGGGCCGACCGCTGCCGGATGACGTTCATCCGCATGCGTGAGCGCGGCGTGTTGGACGCATCCAATGCCAGCGTTCCAGGCGAGCTTGCGGCGGAGGCGGAGAGCTGCCGCGCCGCGGCGCGAATGCTGGAAGCACGTCGCCCGCCGAGGAGCCGTAGGGCGGGGGCTCGCTTGCGCTCGCGGACCGCTGCCTCACGGTCGCGGCTCGGATGGAACGGCTTCGGCTGGGCGCTGACGGCCGCGCGGCGCGCCCAGCTCCCGCGGCGCTCAGTTTCCGCCGCGAACCCTCAATCCCACCATCGTCAGGTCGTCGGACTGTTCGGCCAGACCCACGAACCGCCGCACGTCCCAGCGGATGTTGCGCAGCGCAGGCTCCGGCGCAAGCACGCCGTACCGCACCAGGGCCTCGCGCAGCCGCGCGCGGCCGAACAGTTCGCCGTTGAAGTTCATCGCCTCCACGACGCCGTCCGTACAGAGCAGCAGGAAATCGTCGGGCCGCAGGTCGAGAACCTGTGCGTCGTACCGCTCAGATCCCACGCCCAGCACCAGCCCGGCCGGCTCGTGCCGCTCGATGCGCCCGTTCCGCAGCAGCAGCGGCGGCTCGTGCCCCGCGTTGCACAACGTCAGCCGCCGGCCCGCGGCGTCGATCGCGGCCAGCAGCAGCGAGACGAATTCCGACGAGGAAGTCTCGCGCAGCACGTGCTCGTTGATCCGGCCCATGAGACACGCAAGCTCATCAGCCCGTGCCGCCGTCGCGCGGAGCGCGCCCCGCACCGAGGCCATCAGCAGCGCCGCCGGCAGGCCGTGGCCGGACACGTCGCCGACCGCGGCCAGCAAGCCGCCGTCGCCGAGCGCGAACACGTCGCAGAAGTCGCCGCCCACGTGCGAGCTGGGCTCGAACACGATCGCGGTCTGAACGCCGGCGTGCGCGAGCGGCGCCGATCGCACCATGCGCTCCTGGACCTGTCCCGCCATCGCGAGCTGCCGCTCCATCGCCGCCGCGCGCAGGCGGTCCTCCAGCAGGCGCGCATTGACAATGGCGATCGCCGCCTGGGCCGCGACAGCTCGCAGCAGGTGCCGCTGCCCGGAACGGAAGCGCTGCCTGCGGTCCGAGTAAATTCTGAGCACGCCGACCGGCTTGCCCTGGTACAGCATGCCCGTCGTCAGCCCGCTCACCAGGCCCATCCGCCGCGCTTCCTTGCGAAAGCGGAAGCGCGGATCCTCCTGCGCGTTCTCGATGTAAACCGTTCGGCCGCGGAGCGCTTCGTCGTCGATGGGATTGTCCTTCCGCGAGATGCGCGGAACATGAGTGTAACTCACCGACATGTTGTAGGCCGCGGCGATGAGCAACTGCTCGGTCTTCGGGTCGTACAGCCGAAGGCTCGCGTAGGGGCACTTCATCACCCGCGCGGTCTCCGCCACGATGCGCTCGAGGATCGTTTGCAGACTGTGCTCGCCGCTGAGCAGCGTGCCCACGTCCCCCACCAGCGCCAGCTCAGCCGTGGTCGCGTCGAGCTGCGCCTCCCGACGGCACCACTGCGCGAGCATCCGCGCCGCCCAGCGAACCGCGTGCAGCGCCGGCGAATCCGGGCCGCGGTCGCACGGCGGCAGCTCGCCGTAAGCCTGGCGCCAGGCGTCAGCCGAAACGTGGACGCCGGGCGGCGGCGGGGTCGCGGGGCCGTCCCGCATTTCCCCCACGGCCACGCAACCAGCGACGTGGTCGCCGACGTGAATCGGTGCCGCCAGGTACCACAGCGACGCGTCCTGAAAATAGGCGACGCTCGCCGGCGGCGCGTCGGCCGCGAGCGGAACAAACTCCAGCCGGCGCGGCAGACGCTCGGGGGTGCGGCCCAACAAGCGGGCGGCGCGTGAAGTCGTGGCCGATGCGGCGATCAGCACGCCGCGCGCATCGTACGCCAGCACGCGCATGCCGCAGCTTCGGGCATATCCCGACACGAAGTCCTCAAGAACGGCGGCGTCGATCAGCTCGCGCAGCATGCGGCGCACCTTCCGCGTCCAGCGCGCACGTCGCCGGGTACGGCGCACGACGAACAATGCATTATCTACGACGCGGGAGAATCGCAAAACCGCCCGGGATGTACCGGCGGTCCGATTCCGAAACGGAGTCCAGCCGGGCTCGGCGGCCCCGGACCCGCGAACCATGCGCCGCTCACGGCCGGAAAACCCCGCTTGCGCGAGTCCTCCGACCTGAGGCCGGCCTTGCAAACCGCCCGGGGTTTCCGGAGAATCGCGGCGAGGAACGGGGGCGCGGTCCCTCCGGAACGCGGGCGAAGGGGAGTCGATCTCGTGACCAAGCCGAAAGTCGGAGTCGTGGGCGGCGGCGTCGTCGGGGCGGCGATGCGGAAGCTCTGCGGCGCGGATACCGTCGTGTATGACCCCTACCAGCCCGAGCTGGCCGCGAACAAGAGCGCGGTCAACCGCTGCGACGTGGCGTTCATCTGCGTGCCCACGCCGATGCGCGACGACGGCTCGTGCAACACCTCGATCGTCGAGGAGTCCGTGGCTTGGGTCGAGACGCCCCTGCTGATCATCCGCTCCACGGTCGCGCCCGGAACCACCGACCGCCTCCGCGCCAAGTACAACAAGCGCATCGTGTTTCAGCCGGAGTACCTGGGTGAGACCACCGCGCACGTGTTCGGCTCGATGGCCGAGCGCGACTTCGTAGTCCTGGGCGGGACGGTCGAGGACACCTCGCGGGCCGCCGATGTCTACAAATCCTACTACAACGCATACGTGCGCTACTACTTCTGCGACGCGCTGACGGCCGAGCTGGCCAAGTACATGGAGAACGCGTTCTACGCGGTGAAGGTCACGTTCGTGAACGAGTTTTACGACATTGCCCGCGCCCACGGCGTGGACTTCAACCACCTGCGCGAGATCTGGCTCGCCGACCCGCGGATCAGCCGCGACCACACCTTCGTCTACCCTGAGGCACGCGGCTTCTCCGGCAAGTGCCTGCCGAAGGACTGCCGCGCGATCGTCCACTCGGCCGAACAGCACGGCTGCGATCCGAAGTTCATGAAGGCCTGCCTCGAGATCAACGCCGAGCTCCTGAAGCGCAGCGGCACGCCGGGCTGACGCAAAGCTGAATCGCGCGCGGACTGCCCCGTAGCGTCGCTGCGGGGTCTCCGCATGCGACGCACTTCCGGTACAATCCCAACCGGCACGCGGCGGTCCGACGTTGCGGGCCTCGTCAGCGAGCTTCGCGCCGCAGGGCAACAAGCCGTCGGTTTGCCTCGAACCGGGACCACATGCGCTTGATCCGGGTCGCTCTGCCGTTTCATCTCCGCACGCTGGCCCGTGTCGCCGGCGAAGTCACCGTCGCCGCCGAGGGTCCGGTTACGCAGCGCGCGGTGCTCGACGCGCTGGAAGCGCAGCTTCCGATGCTCCGCGGCACGATCCGCGACCACGGTACGCTCCGCCGCCGGCCGTTCCTGCGCTTCTTCGCCTGCGGCAAGGACCTGTCGCACGAGCCGCCGGACGCCCTGCTGCCCGACGCCGTCGCCGCCGGAGCGGAGCCGTTCCAGATCGTCGGCGCAATTGCAGGGGGGTAGCCGGCCGGCAGCAACGTCCATTCCGCCCGGCGGTCGAACTGGACGCTGCTTGAAAACACCCGGACCGCGCTCGACTTCCGCCGGCTCGAAGCGGCTGTTGTCCTGCGCCAGACGCGCAAATCACGTCGCGCCGGCTGATCGCATGACGGCCGATGAGGCCGACCCTGAAGTCGTGGATGTGCTGCGGCGCATCGCGGCCGTCGCAAAGCTCGACGAGACATGATGGTCTTCGAGGTTCCCACACCGATTCTCAACGGCCCGTATGATGAGCCCCAGTGGCACGGGCGGCTCATGGAGGGAGAACCGCCCGAGAAACGGCCCGGGCGCCGGCCGGCGATGCACTGGTTCGAACCGCCCACCCGCCGCGAAGAGCAGGATGAGAAGGGCACATGCGAGCGGCCCGGCACGCGGATCGAGCCGAAGCTCACCAACCTGACCCGTGAGCACGAGAAAACGTGACGGAAAAGAACCGCTGGCCGGCGTCGATCCGCGTCACGTCGGGTCCGCTGCTTGCGGCTTCAAACTCGTCGGTTGCCGGAGACGGTCGCAGGTGGCCTGCCACGAAGCGGCGCAGTCGGCCCATCCGGCATCGGGTTCGGCGGCGCTCCACGCCGTGTAGAGACTCACCGCGGCGCTGGCGATCTGAAGTTGCCGGATGTCCGGCGCCGCGGGCTCGGCGGTTGCAAGGGACCACGTTTTCAGAAGCAGCGCCTCGGCCTCGTCGAACTTCATCCGGACCGTCAGGAGCTGGACCAGCTCGAGCTGCGTGCGGCACGAGTCGGGATGTGCTTCGCCCAGCGCGGACGCGAATGTCGCGACGCTCTCGCGCATGGCCTGTTCCGCCTCATCCAGGCGCGACTGGCGCTGTAGCACATTGGCCCACTCAAGTAACAGAGATGCCAAATTCGTGCCTTCACCGTAGTAGCTCCGCGTAGGGGCGACACATTCCGCCAGAAGCGCCTCGGCCTCGTCCGGGCGACCCTGCTTGACCAGGAACTTGGCAAGGTTGCGCACCGCCCGCAGCGTGCGCGGATGCTCCAGCCCCAGCGCTTCGCGGAGCGTCGTCGCGCCGGCGCGCATCGCCGCTTCGCCTTCTTCGATCCGGCCGAGCCGAGCCTGCGCCTGTCCCAATCGCAGCAGCGTGTCGCCGCAGGAGGGGTGCGCTGCCGAGAGCAACTCCCTTCGAAGCGCGAGCGCCGCGCTGAGTTCCGTCTCTGCCGCGGCGTATTTGCCGGCCGCGAGCAGCGCCCACCCGAGCCGGTGCCGGCTTTCGGCCGTGTCGACGTGAAGCGGTCCGTAGAGGCGCAGGGCGATTTCGAGCGCTTCGCGCGAGACGGCGATCGATTCGGCCGATTGCTCCGCGTCGCGCAGCGCGGTGCCGAATGACCACAGCCGGCGCAGGAGCGTGTCTTGATCCTCCGGGGCCGCCGCGCGTCGCAACTCCAGAGCCTCGCGGTGAAGCGGAACCCCCTCGCCGAACTGCCGCTGTTCGCAAAGGCATGCAGCCAGAGCCGCCGTCGTGTCTGCAATTTCGAGCGGCGCCGCGGTCGCGGATCCGTGGAAAAGCTCCAGCGCTCGGCGAAGGTGCGGCTCCCCGAGTTTCGCGTACCACAGCTTGGTGTAGACCCGGCCGATCGTCGTCCGCGCCGCCGCTTCCACCGCCGGCGGAAGCGACAGCGAACCGGAGTCCAGCGCCCGGCCGGCCTCGTCGAGCAGGTCGCGCAGTCGCACGTCGGGCCGCAGCTTCGTCAGTGGCTCATTGGTCAGCAGCAGCTCTTGCAGGAAAGCGTTGGTCGCGAGCACCTTCTGCGTTTCCGTTTCGGCCTGGATGCGCGCGGCGTCCGCTTGCCGGCGCGCGGTTTCGGCCTCTTGACGCTGCGCGGCCAATTGGACCGCCAGGGTTGTGGAGACGAGCGCAATCACCAGGATCGAACCTGCGAGGACCGAGCCGATCGCAAACGCGACGCGATGGCGCCCGGCGAGCTTGCGAAGTTGGTACATCGCCGTGGGCGGATGCGCGAGCACCGTTTGTCCGCTGAGGTACCTGCGCAGATCCTCCCCGAGCGCGTCGGCGGATGCATAGCGCGCCGCCGGACGGCGGGCAAGCGCCTTGAGCACGACCGCGTCCATCTCGGACCCGAGCGACCGACACACTCGGCTCGGCGGAATCGGATCATTCGCCCGGATGGCGTCAAAGACCTCCGACAGCACCGTGCTCGGTCCCCGCTCGCCGGCCGCGGCGAAGGGCCAACGGCCGGTGAGGACCTCGCATAGCATGACGCCGAGCGAGAACACGTCGCTGCGTGCGTCGATCTCCGTGCGCTTGCCTGCGATCTGCTCCGGAGAAGAGTAGGCCGGCGTTCCGACAAATCCCTCCGACATCGTCGCGCCGATCGCGTTGGCTTCCGTACCGACCAATCGCGCCTACCCGAAATCCAGCACGTGCGGCCGGCTTTCGCGGTCCACCAGCACGTTCGACGGCTTGAGATCGCAGTGAATGACGCCGCGCTGATGGGCGTGGTGCACCGCCTCGCACACCGCGATGAAGGCCTTCAGAACGGCCGAGGTGCTCGATTGCCTCGCGGCCCAGCGGTCGATCGGCACGCCGTCGACCCACTCCATCACCAGCACAGGCTGGCCCTCCACCACTTCCGTGGCGTGGACCGTGACGATGTTCGGATGCCGCAGCGCGGCCAGTACCTCGATCTCGCGCTCGAAACGCGCCCGCATGCGCGGGGTGGCGAACGTGCCGGCCGCCAGCCGCTTGAGCACCACCTCGCGCTTCGTGCCCGGCTGCCGGGCCTTGAAGACGGTTCCCTGCGCCCCATGACCGATCTCGCTCAGCAGTTCATAGGGCCCGAGCCGGCCCAGTTCAACCGGCTCGTGGGCGCGCCGGAACCAGGCCGCAAAATCCGACTCCGACAAGCGGGACCCGGTCGCATCGAACGCCGGCCACCCTTCGTTGTCGAGGCGGTCGTCAATGCGTACGGGACCGTCACGCATCCGGGGCGTCCTCCTCCCGAATCTGGGCCGCGATGCGCCCCTCAACCCGCTTCCGCATGCGCCGGACGCTCTTCTGCACGGCGTCGTAGCTCATGCCGAGTTCGGACGCCACCTCGTCGAGCGACGCGCCATGCATTACCCGCTCGAAAGCCGCCACGGAGCGCTCGTCGCACGTCTCGCGCAAGGCGACCATGGCGCGTCGCAGGTGGTTGTCCCGCCATTCCTGTTCCCAGAGCGGGTCAGCGGGGCTTGCGTCGGCGATGCTCATACGCTCGAACTCGCTGCCGCTTAATACCGCCCGACTCGCCGGGTCCGGACACGCGCGGAAATCGGCGATCGCATTCCGCACAACCCGGTAAAGCCAATCATGAAAACGACCGGCGGCTGGGTCATACCGGAAGCGCGGCAGCGCCCGAACCAGCCGCAGCAGCACGATCTGGCGCACGTCCTCGGCGTCCGCGGCCGACAGCCCGCAGCGCCGGCAGTAGCGCAGCAGAAGGTCTCGATACGTGGCCTCAAACTCCGCCCACGCGGCCTGGTCCGCCGGGTCGCGGACGCGCGAGAGCAGCGACGGTCGGGTCGGCTGGGGCGGCATATCGCACAGCCAACCATTCTAACGCGCTGCCCGCGAGCTAACCGCCGCGGGTGAGTGGTTCTTCCCGGGCGGATGTCCGATCGGGCCCGCCCGTCGCGTATTAGCTGGTGGGTCGGTTCGGCGCCAGGCTGACGCCGCCCGGACATGGTGTTCGCCGGGCCGCGTCCGCCGGGGCTCAACCCGTGCTTTTCCTGAGGAGACTTGCTGTGAGATTCTCGCAAACCGGTGTCGCGCTGTTCGTGGTTGGCATCTGTTGGTCCATCCCGGCCCAAGCCCAGACCTTTCGAATCATCGGCGGGGGCGGCAACACGTTCGGCTACCCGCCGCCCGCGTGTGCCTTCGACATCCAGGACAACGAGCCGGTGTCGGACCAGCGCCTGTGCGAGAATGCCGATGCGACCTGGGACATGTCCATCACGCGCTGCGACCGCGGCGACCTCGAAGTCTTCCGGCACGCGAATTGGCATTCCCCTTGCGGCTGCACGCTGGGCACGGAGTGCAATGGACAGGCTCAACTCGTCAACAACACCGCGCCCGACCTGATCATTTCTGGTCCGCCGGGCGAGCCCCAGGTCTCCGCCGTTTTCCGCGTGGATGTGGAGGGCACGGCCCAGGCCGACCCGGATGCGGGCGTCGCCTTTGCCAATTTCTACACGCGCGCCCGAGTGGCTGCCGTGATGATCGAACCCGGCTGCGGATCCGGTTGTACAAACGTGAACGGCCGGCTCAGCTCCAGTCCGGCCAGCTTCCCGGTCAACACTCCGCTGACGTACGAGTTATACATCTCCGCCGCCACGGGCGTCCGCGGCCTCGGCACGCCGACTGCGACCACGCACGTCCGCATGCAGTTCCCCATCGGCGAGCCCGTCTTCCTCCTCCCCGATGGCTACACGGTCAACTGCCCGACGCTCAACATCGTGGACAACTTCTGGGTGCCGCCGGACGCGCCCTGCCCGGGCGATGTGAATGCCGACAATGTGGTCAACCTGAGCGACCTTTCGATCCTTCTTACCCACTTCGGGATCACGTCGGGCGCAACACTCGCCGACGGCGACTTGGACCTGGACGGAGACGTGGATCTCTCAGACCTGAGCACGATGCTCACGAATTTCGGGTCGAGCTGCACCTGAACTCAATCCACCACGCACGCCGCCGCAAAAGCCGTTCGGACTGGCGCTCCTGCGAAGCACGCCGGCGGCGACGACGTGCAGCTCTCGAGGCACATTGGCGGCGCCCGTCCGGCGGTTTGATTTTCCGTCCGGCGCTTGTCTGACTCGCCCCACTCCTTCGTTTCAGCACGCGGAAGCGTCGTCGGGCGGATGCGGACCGACGGCTCACGCCTGCTATTGACTGCCTACGCGCGGTGCGAATAAACTGCGTCTTACTGGCTTCCACAATCGTAGGGCCGGCGCCGCAGTAATTGAGTCATGTCGTCACCCGCGCGTGAGGACGTCACGCAGTTGCTGGTGGATTCTCACCTGAGCGCCTCAGAGCGCGCCGAACTTCTGCTGCCCATCGTCTATGAACACCTGCGGGGACTGGCTCGAAAGCTGATGGCAGCCGAGCGCTCGGACCACATGCTTCAAGCCACGGCCCTCGTGCATGAAGCGTTTGTGCGGCTCGTCGGCCAGCAGCCCGCAACTTGGACTAATCGGAAGCACTTTTTCTTTGCGGCCGGCCGGGCCATGCAGCAGATTCTCGTGGAACACGCGCGGGCGCGTCGTCGCCGGAAGCGCGGCGGAAAGGCCCAGCGCATTCCCTTGAGCGCGGTCAACCTGGGCCAAGAGCAGGATCCGCTCGTGATTCTGGCGCTGGATGAGGCGTTTCGTCGCCTGGAACAGGAGGAGCAAGAAGCCGCCGAAGTCGTGCGGTTGCGGTTTTTCGCCGGCCTGAGCGGCGACGAAACTGCGGCAGTGCTGGAGATTTCGCCGCGGCAGGTGGATCGGCTGTGGGCGTTCGCCCGCGCCTGGTTGTTCCGAGAGTTGGAGGCGGGCGAGAAATCGCCCTGAGTCATGGGCGAGACTACGCGATTCCGCATACGCGAATTATTCGCGGCGGCGTCCGAATTGCCGGTTGCCGACCGGAACGGCTTTCTCGATCGGGCTTGCGGCGGCGACGCGGTGCTGCGCGGGCAGGTGCTCTCTTTGCTGTCGGCGCTGGAAAGAGCAGGGGATTTCCTCGCGGGAGCGCCTTTCGAAACGCAGAACGCCTCGCAGCCCAACTTAGAGCTGAATGACACGCCGCCGGCGTCGGAGCGGACGATTGGCCCATACCGATTGCTGGAACGGGTGGGCGAGGGCGGGTTTGGCGAAGTCTGGATGGCCCGGCAGGAATCGCCGGTTCGCCGTCGCGTCGCGCTGAAGATCCTCAAGCTCGGAATGGACAGCCGCCGGGTCATCGCCCGCTTCGAGCAGGAGCGGCAGGCCCTGGCGCTGATGGACCATCCGAACATCGCGCGGGTGTACGACGCGGGAACATCGTCGTCCGGTCGGCCGTACTTCGTCATGGAGCTGGTGCGCGGCGCCCCCGTCACGCAATTCTGCGACCAGCACAAGTTGACGATCGAGCAGCGGCTGAGGCTGTTTCGGGATGTCTGCGACGCCGTGCAGCACGCGCACTCCAAGGGCGTTATTCATCGCGACCTGAAGCCATCGAACGTGCTGGTGGCGCTCAGCGACAGCGGCGGCGGGACGCCGCTGCCGAAGGTCATCGATTTCGGCATCGCGAAGGCGATTTCCGAACCGCTCACGGAGCGGACGCTGTTCACCGAGCTGCACGCGATGATCGGCACGCCGGCGTACATGTCGCCGGAGCAGGCCGAGTTGAACGCGGTGGACATCGACACGCGCAGCGACATCTACAGCCTCGGCGTGCTGCTGTATGAACTCCTCACGGGTTCGACGCCGCTGGAAGCTCCCCGAATTCGCAGCGCCGGCCTGGCTGAGATTCAGCGGCTGATTCGGGAGGAGCCGGCGGTCCGCCCGAGCCTGCGGATCGCCACGCTCCAGCGCGAGGCCAGCCGCGGCAGCAGTGAAAAAGCGACCAGCCTGGATTCGCTCGCCGCGGCCCGTCGCGCGGCGCCCGAGATGCTCCAGCGGCGGCTGAGCGGCGAACTGGACTGGATCGTCCTGAAGGCGATCGAGAAAGACCGCAACCGGCGCTACGCGACGGCCAGCGCGCTGGCCCGCGACGTACAGCGGTACCTGGACCGGGAACCGGTCGAGGCGGGACCGGTCAGCATGTGGTATCGCACGCGCAAATTTGCGCAGCGACATCGGGCAGCCGTCACCGGCGCCGTCGCGGTCGCCGGCGTGCTGATCCTTGCCAGCGTCGCCCTTCTGGTGCTGATGCTGCACGCCCTGCGACAACAGCGCCTGGCCCACGAGGCGTTGGGGCGGGCGGTCATCGCGCAACATGCGGCGGAGACCGCGCAGGCCGACGCAGCCCGAGAACGGGATGAGGCGCGGCGCGCCCGTGACGGGGAAGCGATCCAGCGCCGGCGCGCCGAACTCCAGGAACAGGCCGCCCGCCAGGTCACCGATTTCACGACCGACGTCCTGGCCATGGCCGATCCGCGTTTTTCGCATCGGCCGAACGCGACGGTGCGCGAATTGCTGGACTTCGCCAGCCAGAAGGTCGGACAGTTCGACGACCACCCTCTGGCCGAGGCGCGCATCCGCGGGACGATCGGCCGGGCGTATCTGTGGCTACAGGAATTCGACGCGGCGGAACCGCACCTGACGCAGGCGATCGAAATCCTTCGGGCCTCCGGCGCCGACGACCGGGAACTGAACGAGCTGCACATGGCCCGGCAGTGGTCCGCCACGTTCGCGGACGTGCCGAACCCGGCGGCAGCGGACGACTCAATCGCGGCTCTCTTTTACCACCTGATCGGCGTTGAGCCGGCGTTCGGCGACCTGTTGCAGCGGAAGCGGGAGGCCGAGCATCGCGAGTACGGGGCGGGCTATACGGAGAGCCGTGCCCTGCTGGAAAAAGTCATGGCCCGGGCGGAAGACGTGCTGCCGCGCGGGCATCCGGACCGGCCGATCCTGGCGTACGTATTGATTCGCGACGCCGACGTGGTCGCTACCCTGGATCAGGATGAGTACTCGCTGGCCCTGGCGGAGCCCGGTCACCGCATCTTCACGGAGGAGTATGGGCCGGATGATGTGCGCACCTTGTCCGTGTCATGGCGGCTGATTCACCTCTACACGAACTTCGAGCGCTGGGACGCGGCGGATGAATTGCTCAAGGAACGGATCGACGCCGCGCAGCGGGTTCTGGGCGACGACCACCCGATGGTGCGCGCCCTGTACGTGCAGCGGGCCGAATGCGCCGCGGCCCGCGGTCACCTGGAAGCCATCGCCGAACTGGAACGCCTGGTCGCCGGCTTCGACGAGCAACAGTCGCGGTTCGGTTTGTTCAGACTCTTTGCGATTGCGCGTCTGGCCCGCGCCCTGGAGCGCGCCGGGCGCGCGCAGGAGGCGGATGAACAGCGACGAAGGCTGGCCGAAATCGCGCTGGCGCACGACCACCGTATTGACCAGCACACCCTGGAGCGACACGCCGCGGGGCGCCTCTTCTGGCAGGCGGCCAAATTCGCGCACGGGCCGAGCGCACGGAAATTGCCGCGCGACCAGGTCAATGCGACGTTCCTGGAGCTGCTGGGCGAAATCGAGCGCAGCGTGCCCGCCGAGCTGGCGCCCGATGATCCGCGACGGGCCATTCTGGCGCGGATGCTGACCGACCTGGCGGACACCATGGAGGAACTCCCGTACATCGAACGACAGACGGTCGTCAGCGCAGCCAGACTGGCCCTGGAGCTTGCCGAACCCTTCGAAGACCAGGCTCCCTTCATCGTCAGTCGCGCAATCACCGAAATGACCTGGCCGCCGGACCCGGACAACCTGCGCCGGGGCGAACAACTCATGCGCCGCGCAGTCGCGCTGCGCCGAAAGCAGGCGCACCTCGATCCCTGGTGGGCGGCACACGCGGAGAGCCTCCTGGCCGAGTACCTGCTGCTGCAAGGCCGACCCGCCGAAGCGGAACGCATGCTTGCGTCCGCGTACGCGACCATCTTTCGATCGCTCGGGCCGGCGAACGGCAACGCGCGGGGCACGCTCGAACGCATGCTGAAGGCCTCCCACGACGCGTCGGAGGGGGACCGCCAATCAGCGGGCTACGTGGGCGCTCTGGCGCAACTGCTCTTCGGCGTCGCACTCGGGGCCGAGAGCGCTGCGACGGACGCGGAGATGCTCGATCTCCATCGACGGCTTGCGGCCGAGCAGCATGATGAGGCCGCGATCCGCGAGTTGCTGGCGGTCATGAAGCGGCGCATTTCACCCGACCACATGGAGCTTGGCCGCCTGGCCATGCTTGTCCAGCACTGGACGCAGGAATACGTGGCGGCGGGTGGCAAGCTCGATGTCGCGTACGCGTTGACAGACGAATTCCTGGCGCTGATCCGCGCAGGGCCTCGCCTTCACCGCAGCGCCCAGCAGCGCCTGTGCTGGCTGGGGGCAACGATCGGCATCATCGGCGACGGCGCCGACGGTCGCGCCGAAGCCTTCGCCAGGGAAGGACTGCGGCTGACCGACGGCGCCGGGGGGCTTTGGCACGCGCTGCTGCAAAGCGCCCTGGGAGAGTGCCTCCGGCGTCAGGGCCGATCCGCGGAGGCCCGCCCGCTGCTTACCTCGGCCTACGAGTCCCTCGATGTTCTGCTGGGTGCTGGGAATCTGGACACCAGCGTCGCTCTGCGACGCCTCGTCCACGTGCTTGAAGACTGCGGCGACCCGGACGCCGCCGCCGCCGTCTGCGCCGAACGGCTCCGACAATTGGCGCACGACAGTCGCTATGGCAGCCATTTGAACGCCACGGCCTGGTACATCGTGCGGCGACCCGGGCGACCCAGCGAGCTCTACGAACTCGCTTTGCACGCCGCGGAAGCCGCCACGCGCGCCATACCGGGCGCGGCCACGTACCAGGACACGTTGGGCGTGGCCCAGTTTCGCTGCGGCACGCTCGAGGACTCCGTCGCGACCCTGCGCCTCGCGGACAAACTTCACGTCGGCGCCGGCGGGACGCCGCAGCTCGCGGACTGGGCTTTTCTTGCAATGGCCCACTTTCAGCTCGGCCAGATCGAGGAAGCCCGGAGCAGTTTGGAACGAGCCGAGGAGATCGCTGCGGCCAGAGAGCCGCTCGACAGCGAAGACGTAAGCATTCTCAACGAGGCCCGCGATCTCCTCGCCGCCGATTGAGCCCTCAGGCATCAGCTTGGCCACGATGCTAGGCATTCGCGCCTTCCCGCCGTGGGGGCGGCTCGGTTTCAAGACGGCTGGTTCCCATCCCGTATTCCGGAGC